>CAYJJB010000082.1:0-7236 GCA_964370405.1 uncultured Eubacteriales bacterium
CAGATTTTAAAGAAGACATTTTTGCCTCTCTTCTTTTCATAATGCTTAAAAGATGAGCCGCCGTTAGCTGTCCGTCACCTGTTGTGGCAAAATCTTTAAAAATTACGTGTCCGCTTTGCTCTCCACCTAAATTATAGCCATCAATTAGCATTTGCTCTAAAACATATCTGTCGCCTACTTTTGTGGCTTCGTAGTGAATATCATTTTTCTCACAAAGTTTTATAAGGCCTAAGTTTGACATCACAGTGCCCACAAGGCAGTTTTTTGCAAGTTTGCCACGTGATTTCATATCAAGTGCACAAATTGCCATAATATGGTCGCCGTCTAAATATTCACCGTTTTCGTCAATGCACAAAAATCTGTCGGCATCGCCGTCAAGCGCTATGCCTGCATCCATTTTGTTTTCCATGACAAATTCTCTTAAACTTTCCATATGGGTAGAACCGCAGTTTTCGTTAATATTTACACCATTTGGTGTGTCAAATAACATAGAAACTGTCGCACCTAGCTCCTCAAAAAGAGTTTTTGCACTTACACTTGCTGAGCCGTTTGCACAGTCTATGGCAATATTTAAGCCATCAAGGCTAAAGTGCATTGTGGTTTTTACATGGTCTATATAATCTCTTACCGCATTGTCTGCATAAGTTACACTGCCTAAACCCTGTCCCTCAAGCAAATCTTTTTGAGGCACTTGACCTAAAATAATCGCCTCAATTCGCTCCTCAAGCGTATCTGGCAGTTTATAACCGTCGCCACTAAATATTTTAATTCCATTATATTCAAATGAGTTATGAGATGCCGATATCATAATTCCTGCATCTGCCTTATATTTTCCAACAAGAAATGCCACTGCAGGTGTTGGAACAACACCTAAGTTTATTACATTTGCACCCATAGAGCAAATACCTGCACAAAGTGCATTTTCAAGCATATCGGAGGAAATTCTTGTGTCTTTTCCTATTATAATTTTAGGGTGAGAATTGCTTTTATTTATAAGAACAGTGGCAACAGCCCTGCCTATTTTAAGTGCAAGCTCACAAGTTAAATCCTTATTTGCAATACCCCTAATACCATCAGTACCAAACAATCTAGCCATAAATATCTCCTTTTAATAAAAAAATTTTTTATTAGTTAAGAGTTGAAAGTTGAGAGTTGAGAGTTATGGCGGAAAATGCAAAGCATTTTCTTATATTTATAACACGCCAAAGGCGTGAACCTTCACTATCCACTATCAACTATTCACTGTCCACTAATAAAGCCCTATCTGAGCTTTTTCTTCTCCCATTCCTTCTGGGGGTGTTAGTCCTAGGTGAAGATATGCCGACCTTGTCACACATCTTCCTCTTGGTGTTCTTTTTAAATATCCAATTTGCATAAGATACGGCTCTACCACATCTTCAATGGTGACCGACTCTTCTCCTATTGCCGCAGCTAAAGTTTCAATGCCAACAGGTCCTCCTGCGTAAAACTGAATTATTGCAGTAAGCATTCGTCTATCAGCAGAGTCTAAACCAAGCTCATCAATCTCCATTCTGTCAAGAGCTATCTTTGCTGTATTATATGTAATATTTCCATCTCCCATAACTTGGGCGAAATCTCTTATTCTCTTTAAAAATCTGTTTGCAATTCTTGGTGTTCCTCTTGAACGTGAGGCAACTTCCAAAGAACCTGGTGCATCTGCCGAAATTCCTAAAATACCTGCACTTCTTGTAACAATTCGTGAAAGCTCCTCAGGGCTATAAAGCTCCAACCTTAAAACCACACCAAATCTGTCCCTTAATGGGGCAGACAGTTGTCCTGCCCTTGTGGTAGCACCCACCAAAGTAAATTTTTGCAGTGGAAGGTGGTAAGAAGTTGCCATTTGTCCCTTACCTGTAATTATATCAATTGCAAAATCTTCCATTGCAGGGTACAAAATTTCTTCAACTGTTCTGGGCAGCCTGTGAATTTCATCGATAAACAGCACATCTCCCTCGTTAAGCGAGGTTAAAAGTGCGGCTAAGTCACCTGGGCGCTCTATTGCAGGGCCACTGGTAATTCTAAGCATTCCGCCCATTTCATTTGCTATAATTCCTGCAAGGGTCGTCTTGCCAAGTCCTGGAGGGCCGTATAAAAGAACATGGTCTAAAGGCTCTCTTCTTTGTTTTGCAGCCTCCATATAAATTGCAAGGTTCTCTTTCACTTTTTCTTGGCCTATATATTCACTAAGGCTTCGAGGTCTTAGTGGGTTTTCTACATCTGTATCTTCATGTGTGTACTCAGGGTCTGTCATTCTGTTTTCAAAATCATAGTCTTGTGTAAAATCCAACTGTATCACCCCTTATTATTTCATTGAAAGAAGCCTTAAAGCTTGCCTTATTATGTCCTCTGTTTTTAATGAGGAGTCCACACGGCTTACAGCACTTGCCGCTTCTGTTGGCGAATATCCAAGTGCCACCAAAGCACCCACGGCTTGTGAGTCTGTTTGCATAGGCACGGGAGCTTGCCCTTTTGATACGCTTACTATCATGTTGCCTGCCTTGTCTTTAAGCTCTAGTGCTATTCTTTGTGCAAGCTTTGGACCTACTCCATTTGCTTTAGAAAAAGCCTTGCTGTCCCCAGCTGCTGATGCAATGCTTATGTCATCAGGTGTCATTTCAGATAAAATTGCAAGCCCTACTTTAGGGCCTACACCGCTTATATTTGTTAAAAGCTTAAAAAAGTCAAGCTCTCTTTGTGAATAAAAGCCGTATATATCAAGCGCATCTTCACGCACATTTAAATGCGTAAAAAGCATGGCTTCCTCACCATTTTTAGGCAGTGCCCTTGCCGTGTTCATGGAAATAAAGCATTTAAAGCCCAGCCCATGTACATCAATTACAGCCATATTAGGTTCTGTATGTATAAGTTTTCCTTTTATAGAATAAAACATATTTTACTCCTTTAAATTCACAGAATTTTTCAAATTATGTATTTTAATTAAGTCTTGTATAGTCCTTCTAGGTGCACCCTCAAAACTTACATTTTTATTGCATTGTCCATGACAAATTGCAAGTGCCAGTGCATCTGCCGTATCATCAGGTTTTGGTGTTTTTTCTAAACGCAAAAGTTTCTTTGTCATTGCCATTACCTGATATTTTTCTGCCTTACCATATCCTGTTATTGCAGATTTTACTTGAAGCGGTGTGTACTCATGCACTTTCATATTACCTTTTTGTGCCGCTAAAAGAAGTATTCCCCTTGCCTGTGCAACATCAATAGCCGTCTTTTGGTTGTTTTGAAAAAACAGTTTTTCTATAGACATTACCTGTGGCTTATATTTTTTAATAATAATTTCAATTTCATCATATATAATTTCAAGGCGCCTGTTAAAATCTGTGCCTGCTTTTGTTATTATAGCGCCGTGATAAAGTGATCTGTACCTACCTTTTAAGTACTCAACAACGCCCACACCAACTATAGCATATCCGGGGTCTATGCCCAAAATAATCACACTAATCCGCTCCTTTTAACTATATCCTAGTAAGGCACAAAAAGCACTCTATGTGAACCGCTTTGGTATAGTTTATAAATAAAATTGCTTTAGCGATACCTTAACTTTTCACACTTCACTTTTCACTCTTCACTCCACGTGTTTTGCACGTGGCTACTATATCCGATTAATTATACCACAAGTTAATGAAAAATAACAGCTATATTTTGCAGTTTTCTTAGGTGCACAAGGCAACACGGGTATACTTAAAAAAATCTGTGCATATAATTAAAAAATCTGCTGTTTTAAGGGGGTATTTTTTTGAAAAGAGGCTTTAAACTGTCTTTATCAAAATTGTTTTCAGTATTTATAATTGTGATATTTATAGCTACATTTGCATTTTATTTAAGTCAAAATTTTACTCCTTTGGTAAATTATTTATTAGGACAAAGTCCTTTAGAGCCTATAAATAGTTCCTCCCAGTCAAGTGACTTTTTACCCGCACTTACAAATAGCGACGACGGCTCACAAAGTGCTGACATTTTGTTTGACGAAGATGGTCAAGCAGTAGAGTTTATTCCAGAGCACCTACCTACCGTGTCGCCTGATCCTACACGAGTGTCCTTCCCTGTTGTAAACACTGTTGTAGGAGGTGGCTCGCCCGTTTCTAATTTTTACGTAAACGACACCTCAGGCGCAAGCTTAGATTTACTCTCGCAACTTGAAAAAGAACTGCCATTTGATACAGAAAATTTAAGCGAACCAACCGTGCTTATCTATCACACCCATGGCTCAGAAAGTTACTTTTTAAGCCCAATATCCTATTATTATGAGGGCGATAGTTTTAGAAGTACTGAGTATAATGACAATGTAACTGTAGTAGGAGCACAAATGAAAAAAGTCCTTGAAGAACATGGTATAGGTGTAATTCACGACACTACTTTACATGATGATATATCATACAGCGGCTCTTATGCACGTTCTATGGACACCGTAAATTCATATTTAGAAAAATATCCTTCAATAAAAGTCACAATTGATGTGCACCGTGACTCACTTACTACTGAAGAGGGCTTAAAATACAGACCTGTAATAGAGATAGACGGAAAGCAGTCAGCACAGGTTATGATAATAACTGGAAGTGACCCAGACGGTAGCCTTAATTTTCCTACATGGGAAGAAAACTTAATACTTGCCCTAAAACTGCAAGAAGAGGCGGCACACACATATCCAGGACTTATGCGCCCTTTAATGTACTGCCAGCGTGTTTATAATATGAGTGCAACAAATGCATCCCTCTTATTTGAAGTAGGAACCGAAACAAATACCTTTTCTCAAGCAAAGTACGCAGGTGAACTCATGGCAAATGTTTTAGCGGCAGTACTAAAAAACGGATAAAATGATAAATTTTTGGAAATATAAAAATAAAAAAGGAATTATAATTTATCATGCATTTATCAAAAAACAAGAAAACTTTTTTAAAAAGCTTTTTTATTACTCTTTTAATAATTATTTTAGCATTTGCCTTTTTAGTCGCAGACTACAGGTGCAGAAGCTCCACCTTAGGAGATGACACGCCCTCTTTTTCAGTAAGCAGCTTATACGAAAAAACATATCTTGACATTTATGCCCTAGGAATAAACACAAGCGTCGACATAACGGCTATATCAAATTTTTGGAACGGCTTCCTAGATTTCATTTGCTTTCCAAGAAATTGAGTGGTATAATAGTTAGAGAAGTTTTAATTTAGAGCACGCCACGGGCGTGAACCTCCACTTTTCACTTTTCACTAAAATTAAAGGGGTTTTATTTTGACTTATTTTTTAGATATAGCCACAAGTGAATATCCGCCTATCGAAGACAGTTTTTCCACTATGGGTTTTGTTATGTGGATAATTGTTTTATCTGTGCTATTTTTATTTTTAGTATATATGGTAAGAAATATTTTAAGGCGAAAAAAAGCAGAAACCATAAAAAGACGCTCAAGTGCGCCAAAACTAATAATTTCAGACAGACCTTTAAGAAGAAGTAAGGCAAAGGAAAGAGAGAGCAAATAATTGATAGTTGATAGTTGAGAATTAATAGTTTAATTAAAAAATGCGTAAGCATTTCACCATCACTTTTCACTCTTCACTCTTCACTTTTCACTAACAAAAGGGCTTCGGCTCTTTTTTTCTTGTCTTATTTCTCATTTCATGATAAAATAACGTGAAATAAATTTTATAGGAGTATTTTATGAGTTTTGTTTATGCTGCAATTTTTCTTTTAATCGGTCTTTTTTTACTTATTAAATTCACAAAAGAAGATAAAATTTTTGCTCTTTTGGGCGGCTTTTTTATACTTTTAGGTATATGGTGGCTACTGAGTGCCATCTTCCCACTTCTACAATTATTTGTCGGAATTTTAGGCAATGTTTTAAGAATTGTCACTATTGTAGTTTTGGGTATTGCAATTTTTTATTATTACAAAAAATTCTATAAAAACAGATAAAAAGGGGCTTTAGATGGATATTTTTTTAACGGTTTTAGGACAGGTTGGCATTATGATGGTCATGATGTCTGTGGGTTTTATACTTTATAAAAAACGAGTAATCACAGATGTTGGTGCATCTGAAATGACAAAAATTTTAGTAAATATTGTAACCCCTTGCCTTATTATATCGTCTTTTTCAAGTGTTAACGCAGGGGATATTTCAAATTTTAATTTAATTTTGTCGGTCATACTTGCGGCGGCTTCAATAATAATCGGTATTATTACGGGTCTATTTTTATTTAAAAAAGAACCACTTGAGCGAAAAAAAGTGCTCAGGTTTGGCACAGCCTTTAGCAACTCTGGCTTTATGGGCATGCCACTTGTCGAGAGCGTTTTAGGCTCTGAAGGTCTAATTTATGCCTCATTTTTCATAGTTGTTTTTAATATTTTATGTTGGACCTACGGCTACACCATGATGGGCGGCGAGGGTAAATTTAGAATTAGGGTACTGCTTTTAAACCCTGGTTTTATTGGAATTGTAATAGGTCTACCAATATATCTAACCGGCCTTGACCTTCCATCTATAATTATATCGCCAATTACAAGCTTTGGTGGTCTTAACACACCACTTGCAATGATTATAGCAGGTGCTTGCATTGCAAAACTTCATTTAAAAGATTTTATAGAGGATTTGCAAGTTTACAAAATGGCTTTTTTCAGATTAATGTTTGTTCCAGCCCTTGTTTTAGCTTTGCTTTTCTTAGTAAATCCAGAGGACACTTTATTTGTAAGCACCGCAATACAAAGTTGCACTCCAACAGCCACTGCAACCGTTTTGCTTGCAATGCTTTTTAACAAAGATTCAAGGCTTGCCTCAAAAGCAGTTGCGATAAGCACTTTAATTTCCATTGTAAGTATTCCGTTTGTGATAACTTTTGCCCAAATTTTGGCAGGGATTAATTAGTGACTAAATTGTCAAGTTTTGCATAAAATATAAAAGCAAGTGAAACTTTTGTTGTTTTGACTTGCTTTTATATAGATGGGCGGGCCCAAAAGTGAAATAGCACTGTGTGATATTACCAATTTTTTGGTATCATACAGTGCTATTTCCTTTTTATATTGTGGTGGGCACCATTTTTACTACTTTAATTTGTGCAATATGCAACAAATGTAATATTTTTAGTATATTTATGCAAATAACACTTGATTTATTGCATAAACGGTGTATAATAACAGTAATAACTATTGAGAGGATGTATAATTATGGCTAAAACAAAACAAGATATAAAAAAAGTAGTACTTGCATATTCAGG
>CAYJJB010000083.1:0-7149 GCA_964370405.1 uncultured Eubacteriales bacterium
AAATCCAAGGTTTCGGGCGGTCACATAGGACCGCCCCTACATTTGTCTGTCAATTCGGCGATAATTATATTATATAACCGCAGTTTTTTTATCTTCAACTATTTTATCAGCCATTTCACTTTTTTCTTTTTTGCTGTTATGTTTTGAAATTAACAAGGTTACAACAGTGAACAAGACTAGTATGGAAATAGATATTATTAAGCCCCATGGGTTATTTTGCAAATCTGCCGCTGTGAATGAAGCGTAAACATAAATTGCGGAGCCCGGAAGCATACCTATAAATGTTGCTAGTGCGTATTTTGGGTAAGACACCGATGTAAGTCCGGGTACATAATTTACTATATTAAATGGAAACAGTGGTATTGCCCTTAGGTATAGCATATATAAAAAACCGTTTTTTTCCATTTGCTTATTTGCCTTGTCTAAAATAGAGCCTGATTTAATTATCTTCATAACAAAGTTTTTACCTGCAAATCTTGAAATAAAAAACGTAATTGTGCAGCCAATGTTTGAAGCTATTACAACAAGTAATAGTCCTTGCCAAAATCCGAAAAGAGGTGCTGCAAGTAGGGTAAGTGGCAGGCCTGGCACCACCAAAATAACGGCAACTATATATAAAAGGCAAAATATGAGATAGGAAAGAGGTGAGCCCTGAATATTTGTTATTAAGCCCGTTACAAATTCTGGTGTAAAATAATTTCTTAGTGGTGTTAGTATTACAACGAGTATTAATGCCGCAATTATTATAAGCGGTATGAATTTTTTAAATGTTTTCATTGTGCTGTCCTCATATATTTTTGAATTTTTATAAACCTAATGCCTCCTGTAATAAATATTATTATAGTAAAGGCAAATAGAATGTAATGTGATACTTGTGGGAATAACATCATTAGCCAAAAGGTTATAAATGTTTCTGTGCGCTCAGCAATTCCGGGGTCGTAGTGCATACTTTTTTTGCCTGTATTTTTCATAAGTGCACCAGCAACCGAAAAAGTGGCAAAATTGAAAATTACCGAAATGAAGAAAAGCATGTAAAAAATTGAGTGTTCTGGAAATGCAAAATAGAAACCCAAAATTACAGCAGACTCCACAAGTCTGTCAAAAACCATGTCCAAAAAAGCACCAAGTGGCGAGCTTTTTCCTGTAATTCTTGCAACTGTTCCATCAAGCACATCAAGTATGCCTGAAACTGCAAGTAAAATTGCCGCCAAAATATATTGCGAAAATGCAATTAAAACGCCTGCTGATATACCTATTACAAAGGCAATGCTTGTAATTTGGTTAGGACTTACACGTGTTTTTACTGCCACAGTGCCCACCACATCAAACGCTGGTTGAAAAATTTTTCTATATCTTGAATCTATCATCTTTTATTTCTCCTGTTAATTAAAAATTTAAGTATCTTTTTTTGAAAAGAGGTCACATGCTCTTTTCTGTAATTGCTTGCCGCCTTTTTATAAATTTCTGCCTGAGTTGGATAAGGTAAAATTACAGAGTTAAACTGCGATATTTTAAGCTTTGCACTAATTGCAAGCGCCGCAGTGGAAATTAACTCTCCAGCTTTTTTAGAAACCACTGTCGCCCCTATTATTACCCCTTTTTTATCCAAAATTAGCTTTAAAAATCCGTCTGTATCGTCTTCTGCCATTGCCCTGTCATTATCAGAAAAGCTGACAAAAACTGTATCTATATCGAGATTTTTTTCTGTAGCTTCTTTTTCCAAAACCCCAACATGCGCCACCTCGGGTGATGTATACGTGCACCAAGTAACACCCGAATAATTAGTTTTTGCGCTCATGCCAAACAGTGCGTTTTGTAACACTATTCCCGCTTGATACCCTGCCGTGTGCGTAAACAAATACGGTCCTGCAACGTCGCCACAGGCAAATATATTTTTTACAGAGCTTTGAAGTTTATCACTGCATACCACATATCCACGCTCATTTAGTTTAACCGATATTTTATCAAGCCCCAAAATATTCGTGTTCGGTGTTCGCCCTGTGCTTACAAGCACGGCATCTGCAAAAATACATTCCTCTTTATCGCCTTTTTTATAAAAAACATTTGCTCCGCCCTCACATTTTTCAATTTTTGTTACAGTGCTATCAAGAAGTAAATTTATGCCGTCCTGTGTAAGTTTTTTCTGCATAATAGGCGCAACTTCCGGCTCATCTTTATTAAAAATAGATGAGTTTTTATCAAGTATGCTCACCTTGCTTCCAAGATGAGAAAAACCTTGACCAAGCTCTAGTCCTATGGGTCCACCACCCAAAACCACTAGCGATTTTGGCAGAGTTTCCATATTGAATATATTGTGATTTGTAAAATATTCTATTTCCGAAAGACCAGGTATAGGCGGAATAAAAGCCCTTGATCCTGTGGCGATTACTATTGATTTTGCGCTAAAAGACTCATTATTTATTTTCAAGCTATGATTGTCTATTAGCTCTGCCTCGCCAATTTTTACATCTACGCCAAGAGATGTAAAATGCTCTACAGAGTCGTGCACGGCAATTGTTGAAATGACAGATTTTACATATTCCATAAGTTTTTGCACATCAGCACTTACTTCGTCCACAAGTATTCCGTATTTTTTAGCTGATTTTATCAAGCCAGCTCCATGTGCACCGTGAAGAAAGCTTTTGCTTGGCACACAACCATAATTTAGACAATCTCCGCCCATCAATGCATTTTCTATAAGTAAAACTTTTGCTCCAAGTGCCGCACCGCCTGCTGCTACTACAAGCCCTGCACTGCCAGCACCCAAAACTGCAATATCATAAGTATATTTCATAAACATTCCTCCCATTTACCTAGATTATACACGAAAATATAGTAAATGTATAGATAAAATAATAGTAATATTAATAATTTATATCATTTTTGTCAAAAATGCTAAACACCTTGCAAAAACCCGATATTTATTGTATTATGAATGGGAATTTTAACGGAAAAGAGATAATTATGAGCAGTAAAAATAGTCTTAGGCTTTTTCTTTTGGGTTTCATGGCATATTTCTCGGCATATTTAGGGCGCTGCGTTTATTCTGCCGCCTTACCCGAAATCATTATAGACACCTCTTGGGACAAGTCTATCTTAGGGCTTGCGGGAACTCTGTTTTTTCTTGCATACGGCGCAGGGCAATTAATAAATGGAATTTTGGGCGACAAAGTATCCTCAAGAAAAATGATATTTTTAGGGCTTACTCTATCAGGTGTCAGCAACATTTTTCTAAGCTTTACAAATTCTGCATACACACTAACTGCCCTTTGGTTTTTTAACGGCCTTGTCCTCTCAATGGTATGGTCGCCACTTATTAGATTTTTTGCCACAAGCTTTGACTCAAATGACAGGTATTTTGCCGCTACACGAATAAGCTTTACTATTCCCTGTGGAACTATTATTTCATTCTTAATAACAGCGCTTTGCATATATTTAAGCTCATGGCGCACAGCTTTTTTTGTTTCTGGAATATGCGTTTTGCTAAGTGCTTTTATTTGGATAAAATTTACAAGTGCTCAAGAAATTACTAAAAACGTATCTCAAGAAGATGCACCGCAAAGCAAAATCGTAAAAATACCTGGCATGGTAGCTTTATTTTCTTTTGTAGTAATTTTAGTGATGGCGCAAGGCGTAATTAAAGACGGTGTCACCATGTGGGCGCCAACTTATATTTCAGAATATTTTAACATGGACTCAGTTGTATCAATTTTAATGACAATTGTGCTTCCCATAGTAAATTTAAGCGGTGTTATAGTTGCAAGCAAAATGAATTTAAAAATTAAAAGCGTACTAAAAACAGTCTGCATAATGTTTTTATTTGCATTTATAATTTTAATGCTACTATATTTTTTCGGACATTATTCTGTAGTTATTGCCGTGTTATTTTTATCGGCTTCCACTGCCTGCACTTTGGGAATAAACAGCATGCTTCTAAGTGTTTTTCCTATGTTTTTCTCAAAATACGGAAAAACCTCCACTGTTACAGGTCTGCTTAACTGCTGTGCATACGTGGCATCGGCAATATCAAGCTACGGTCTAGGCGTGGTATCAATATTTTTTGGTTGGAACAGTGTAATTTTGTTATGTGCAATCATTTGCGCCATAGCAGTTTTAACTGCATTGCTTGTAATAAAAATCAAACACCCACTAAAAAAAGACGGAGCATAGTAAAATAATTTAATAAAATTTAATTTACCAGTTGACTTAATACAGAAATTGTGTTAAACTAGTTTTTGTTAAATTTGCGGACCAATAGCTCAGTTGGTTAGAGCAACCGGCTCATAACCGGTTGGTCCGGGGTTCGAGTCCCTGTTGGTCCACCATAAAGCAGTACAATAGACTACAAAGTCTGTTGTACTGCTTTTTTATATCAATGGGGACTCGAACCCTGAGAGGGTGAACAGCGTTTAAAAAAGTTGCCTGTGGCAAGTTTTTAGCTGTGAAGTCCACGCTCTTTTGTGCGTGGACGGTAGATTTTAATCTACGTCCCTGTTGGTCCACCATAAAGCAGTACAATAGACTACAAAGTCTATTGTACTGCTTTTTTATATCAACAGGGGATAGCTTGTTTATAACTTTTTAATTTTAAAATTGACATAATAAGGCAAAGTTTATATAATAAGCCTTAATAAGATTTCGACAGATTTAAGGAGTGTAATATGAAATATTTACTTGGCATAGACCTTGGGACTTCTGGCACAAAGACTGTTCTTTTTGATGAAACTGGAAAAAACATAAAAAGTTCTACCGCAGAATATGAGCTAATTCAGCCAAAAAACGGCTGGGCAGAGCAACGCCCGTCTGATTGGTGGGACGCTGCTGTACAGACCATTAAAGATGTAACTTCTGACATAGATGTAAAAAACATTGCTGGTATTGGCATTTCTGGTCAAATGCATGGGCTTGTTATGCTTGACAAAAATGGCAATGTTCTTAGAAATTCTATAATTTGGTGTGATGGCAGAACCGGAAAAGAATGTGAGGAAATTACTAAAAAGGTAGGTAAAGAGCGCCTTATAGAAATCTCGGCAAATCCTGCACTCACAGGTTTTACTGCAGGTAAAATTTTGTGGGTTAGAAATAACGAGCCCGAAATTTATGCTAAATGTCATAAAATTTTGCTCCCTAAAGATTATGTTAGATACATGCTTACAGGTAAGTTTGGACAAGATGCCTCCGATGCTTCTGGTACGAATTTGTTCGATGTAAAAAACAGGTGTTGGTCTAAAGAAATTTTAGAAAAACTTGACATTGATGAAAATTTGTTGCCTGAGTGCAAAGAGTCGGTTGACATAGCAGGAAATGTGAGCGAGGAAGCTGCCAAAATAACAGGTCTTTCACAAGACACGATAGTATGCTATGGTGCAGGCGACAACGCCTCTGCCGCCATAGGAACTGGCGTTGTAAGCGAGGGTAAGGCTTTTACTACAATAGGCACATCAGGTGTCATTTTTGCCCACAGTGAAAAACCGCAAATTGATAAAGAGGGTAGAGTGCACACTTTTTGCTCTGCCGTGCCAAATAAATACACCGTGATGAGCTGCACACTATCTGCAGGAATGTCGCTTAAATGGTTTAGAGATAACTTATGCGGTGAAAATTATGACACCATAAATCAAGAAGTAGAAAAAATTAAAATTGGTTCAGAAAAACTTTTGTACCTTCCTTACTTAATGGGAGAGCGAAGCCCTATTTTAGATGAAAAATCCCGTGGAGTTTTCTTTGGGTTATCCGCCATGCACACCAAGTATCATATGGCAAGGGCTGTTATGGAAGGGGTTATGTACTCGCAAAAGTCTTGCCTTGATGTGATAAATGAAATGGGAGTTTTCCCAAAAGAAATGTATGCCTGCGGAGGCGGTGCAAAGTCACAGCTTTGGCGACAAATGATGGCAGATTTATATAACACTCCTGTTTTAAGCGTTCAAAATGAAGAGGGCCCAGCACTTGGAGTAGCAGCCTTGGCGGCAGTTGCAAGTAAAATATATCCAAGTATAGAAGAAGCAGTAAAAACAATGGTTAAAACAAAACAAACCCTAAATCCAGTTACACAAAACCACATAGAATATAAAAAATACTACAAAATTTATAACTCTCTCTATCCAAATTTAAAAGAAAGTTTTAAAGAGCTTTATGAGCTTTAATTATAAAGAAAATTAAGAACTCAGTTGAATTTAAAACAACTAATACCTTATTTAATATGTGATAATATTAGACTTACTTTCTCCGAGAGTAAAATCAATATAAACATGCAAATAACCGCCTAAATTGGCGGTTATTTTTATTATTTGACTACACATCAATTATTATTGATATCATTAATCACTTTGTTTTCTTTTATAGTAAGTTGAACCCAAGAGGGTTTAAAACCTGATTTTATAGCGTTTCTCACGGATTTTATATTAGACCACGCACAGCAGTAAAAAGGCACTTTGCCTCTTTTTATTATTTCAAAAGCGAGTTTATTTGTCAAAGCGGAGGCGATACCTTTATTGCGATAATTTGGTAGTACATCAATTCCTATTTGCCACATGTTTTCACCGTCTGCTGAGCAAGCGGCAAAGCCAATTAGCTCATCTTTATCATATGCACCCATACCTAAAACATCTAAATGCTTTCTTTTTTCACATAAAGCATTGCTCCACTGTGGAATATATAAATTCTCAAAATCTGTGGCTTTTAATATCTTTGTTTCATAGTCACAAGTTAAATCTTTTGCGTTATCAATATCAAAAAGGAAGTACTCTGCCATAAAACAAACATTCACATCAAAAGGCTTTAATTTTTCCATTAAAGCATGCAAATTTGGTGTTTCAAAACAGTGTTCTACGGGGAATTTGTTTATGTATTCACTCACCACATCTTTAAGTTCTGGCGAAACAGACGCTACTATATTATTTCCATATGAAGTTAAATCGCAAATAAAAGGAAGTTCTAAGTATTTTCTTGCATTTTCATTTTTCTTTGATATTACCACTTTGCTATCAAAACTTAAAAAATCTTCAGCACTGCAAGAACTATCTATCGCAGACTGCTCAAGTGCTATTTTAAGCATATCTTTGTTTGTCATAATTATTACTCCTCATTAAAATTAAACGGATGTATAAATTCTTTATTATAAATTTATTTTCATTATACTTTATTACT
>CAYJJB010000084.1:0-3384 GCA_964370405.1 uncultured Eubacteriales bacterium
ATAATTGAGAGCAGTTTATTATAAAAATTTAACCGCTATACCTACTGTGTCAGGTATAGCGGTTTTTTCAAATTATTTTATTAATATTATCAAAAAAGAAATTATTCGCAAGTCTTGCTTTCTCACAAAAAGACTTTGCATTACTAATTGCACTTTCTTCATTTTTTATATAATCATCTCTTTTTTTATTAAGTATCTTGCCATACTCTGCCATTTTAGGTTTGTAACCTTCCCAATCGGGCGACAATTTATATTTTTGTCCTAGTTCTTTTGCTGTTTTGCTATAACTAAGTATTTCCTTTTTCAGAAGTTCCTCAGTTTGTTTAATATTTTCTATTTCTACAATTAATTTATCATAATGCTCCACTATTTCTTTTACTGAATTATATATTTTTACATATAAGCTATTGTTTACAATATTTGGATTAACTTTTAATATCTCTTTTAATAAATTATATTCTTCAAAAATTATTTCTGTTTGTTCTTTTATTCGCTCTAAACTTGAGTATTCAAAATTTTGTTCCATTTGATTTATTTTTAATAGCTTTTTCTCTATAAATTCAACTTTCTTCTTTTTTTCTGCTTTATTTCCAAAAAACTTAAAAAAGCCCTTCAATCTCTTCTCCTCCCATTACACATACTTATTAAATAGATTATGCGTTTTAGGTGATTTATGATACTTCAAGATAAAAAATGACGACTACTTATATAAGCAGTCGCCAAAATTTATTTATTCACCGCGAAGTGCAATAACTGGGTCTTTTTGTGCAGCTTTTCTTGATGGAAGCAGGCCACCTATTATAGTAACAACTACGCTTATCACAAGAAGTATTATTCCAGCCGATACTGGAAGACCAACACTTACCGAAGTGTCACCTATTAAACCCTGAATAATAGAGTTAACTGGTATATTTATTAGTAATGTAGAACCTATACCAATAAGTCCTGAAATAAGACCTATGATAAGTGTTTCTGCGTTGAACACTTGTGAAATGTTTGCTTTTGAAGCACCCAGTGCTCTTAAAACGCCTATTTCTTTTGTTCTTTCAATTACAGAAATATGGGTAATAATTCCCACCATTATGCATGACACCACCAGTGACACAGCAACAAAGGCAATAAGCACATAAGAAATTGTGTCTACCATAGTAGTCATTGCAGAGGTTAGAGTTTCCACATAGTCTGTGTATACAATTTGGTTTTCTTCACTTGCGGTATCATTATAATTTGCAATACTTAAAACTACACCGTCTTTATTTTCAAAACTATCTGTATAGATGTTTATCGCACTAGGTGATGCATAGTCTACTTTGCCGAAACTTTTTATGTTTCCATCATAAGTTCCGCCTAACATGTCATCGTATAAGCCTAGTAAAGTTTCGTCATCTGGTGTTTCTAAAAGCCAAGTGTCTAGCATAGCCGCAAGCATTTCGTCTGTCATTTGTGTCATAGCTGCGCCTTGTGTTCCTTGAGCAGCTTGTGCCGTTTGAGCATCTTCATCTACTGCTTCTTCATCGCCTTGTGAGTAGTACATGATTAGTGTGTATAAGTCAGCTTTTTCAGTAACAGTCATATTTTGTATATGTGCTGTTATGTCTGCTATTTTTTCGTCGTCGCTCTCTGCCTCAAATGGTGCGCCAGTTAAAACATTTATATCTGTTGATGGCTCTTGTGCAAGTAAAACAGCGCTTTCGTTGCTTGTTGCTATTATATAATCTGTTAAAAGAGTTGTGTATGCAAAATCTGTTGAAATAGTTGCATCCACCGCCCCTTCTTTAGGGCTTATTATTCCTGTTATTTTTAAAGTTTGTGCATTTCCCATTACTTCATCGCTTGATGAAAGCTCATCTTCTGAAACAAGAGCAAATGTGCCGTCTTCGTTTTCTATATATTTATCGCCATTTGTAAGAAGATATAATTCATGTGCTAAAATTTCTTCATATGAAAAATTAATTTGTGGTGCTTCTTCGCCGTCTTCTATAAGCTGTGCGTATTCTTCATATTCATCTGCTGTTATAAATCCAATTTGGTAAAGTGTTTCTGCCGATACTGTATTGTTCTCATCTGTAACAAGTAAGATTTCATCGTAATTTTCAGGAAGCTCACCGCTTACTAAGTCGTAATTTTGCAATAAAGTTTCGTTTGTCACTCCACCGTCACTGCCTGGATTTAGTTGAGAGAAATTAGATGCACCACTTGATTCAGAGCTTCCACTCAGCATAGAAAGCATCATGTTTTGCGGACCACCACTTTGTGGTGTAAATGCGTTTGAACCGTCGATTAATTCAGATGGGTCTGCGTCTGTATTTATAAACTCGCCATCTATGTCATATGCATACACAGAAAAACTTGTGTCGTATGAATAGTGAACACCGTCCTCAGCTAAATAAGTTGCTATCTCGCTGTTTTCATCATCTAAAAACTCTTTAAATGGAGCCAAGTTATTTGTAATTGTCATATCGCTTACGGTTTCAAGCTGGTCAAAGTTTGATGAAACACCGTCGGTCTCAATTACTTCTTCCTCTTCCTCTGCTCTAAAAGGCATTGGGGCGGAATCTCCCATGTTAATAGTTTCAGCCGAAATTGTTATGGGGTATGATGACATGGTTTCTTTTTGCAGATCATCAATATAGGTGTTAACTCCGTTTGAAAGGGATAGAATAAGCGCTATACCTATAATTCCTATAGATCCTGCAAACGCTGTCAAAATAGTGCGTTTCTTTTTTGTGTTTAAATTACTTAAACTTAAGCCAAAAGATGTTTTTATTTTCATTTTAGATCTTTTTGCGCCGTTTCTCGCCTCTGCATTTGCAACTACTGGTTTTGCGGTGTATTCATCACTATCAGATACAATTTCACCATCTTTTAGCTTTATTATACGAGTGGAATAATCCTGTGCAAGCTCAGGATTATGCGTTACCATTATAACAAGCTTTTCTTTTGCAACTTCCTTTAAAAGCTCCATAATTTGTATGCTAGTGTCGGTATCAAGCGCTCCTGTAGGCTCGTCAGCGAGCAAAATATCGGGGTCGTTAATAAGTGCCCTTGCAATTGCAACCCTTTGCATTTGACCACCTGAGAGTTGGTTGGGTTTTTTGTGTGTATGGTCTTTAAGTCCAACTTTTGCCAGTGCCTCTTTAGCACGCTTTTTTCTTTCACTTTTTGACACACCGCCTATGGTAAGTGCAAGCTCCACATTTGCTAGTATTGTTTGGTGAGCTATAAGATTGTAGCTTTGAAAAATAAATCCTATTGTGTGATTTCTATAGGTATCCCAATCTCTATCTTTATAATTTTTTGTTGATATTCCGTTTATTATAAGGTCGCCGCTGTCGTATTTATCAAGACCACCGACTATATTTAAAAGCGTTGTCTTGCCAGAGC
>CAYJJB010000084.1:3394-7105 GCA_964370405.1 uncultured Eubacteriales bacterium
ACTTGTACCTAAAATTGATACAAATTCATTGTCCCTAAAATCTACACTTACATCTTTAAGCGCAACCTGTGTAAATTCTCCTACTTTATATTCTTTGTGAATGTTTTTAACCTGTAACATATTATCCTCCGTAATTTGTTTTATTGTTTATAGAAATATCTTTAAAAGTTTGACCTCTATTAAATCAAGTTAATTTAATACAAGGCCTCTTCTGTAGTTTTTTTACATCATTTTTTCTCTAACATCTCTTTTGTGTTTTCCAAGTCCATCTTAATTTCTTCTATTTTGCCTTTATATATGGCAAGTGAATTCAGCTTATCCCTTGGTTTTAAATTTGCATCATTTTTTATCGCCACAATTTCTCTCTTTGTTTTCTCATAAAATTCCAATGAACGTTTTGCATCTTCAAATTGTGCTTCACTTAAATTTTCATCTTCTTCTATAAGTATTAATATTTCATCTTTTAGTCTTGCACAGTGATTAGCTATATCTTTAAATTCCTCGGCTTTCGCCTTTTTATTTTTACTAAGTCCAAACATTTTTCTATCTCCTATCAATTTTATTTATCATATTGTTAGTTTAACTCTTTAACTTCAACTTAACTTCAACTCATATTCAAGCCAAATTCAAATTTCAACTAAATTATTACTGCCAAAATTCCTATTACTGCTAAGACTGGAAAAATGAAAGTAAAGCAACCCATTCTTCTTCTGACTCTCCGTCTTACTCGTCTTCTTCTAAACACTTAAGATCACCTCCGTTTTCGTGTTTCTTACTATGGCTCTAGTATAAAGGTGAAAATTCAACTAAACCTCAACCGTAATTCAAATTAAATTCAAGTTTGAAATTTTTATTGAAAACTTTAACTCCTTATTGTAATATAGATATAGAAAGACAAAACTTTTGAAACGGAGAAAGAAAATGATAACTATATTAATAGTAGAAGATGATAATGAGCTAAGAAAGCTTTTTTATACTGTAATAAGCGAAAATGGGTATAATACAATTTGCGCTGCCGATGGCCTACAGGCGTTTGATGTGTTAGATGATAATCATATTGACTTGATTATATCTGATATCATGATGCCAAACATGGACGGCTTTGAGCTTATAAAAAACTTAAGAAGCGGTGGTTATGATATGCCTGTCTTATTTACAACCGCAAAAGACTCTCTTGCAGATAAGCAAAGAGGGTTCCGTGCAGGTGTAGATGACTATATGGTAAAACCCGTGGATGTCAATGAAATGCTTTTAAGAGTAGAAGCACTGCTTAGAAGAAGTAATATTGCAAGTGATAATATAGCAAAAATTAAAAACACAAGCTTCAACGCTGACAATTTGATAGTATCAAGTAAACTCGGTGAAATTGAACTTCCTCAAAAAGAGTTTAAGCTACTTTTCAAACTTGTTTCTTCACCTAACAAAGTCTTTACAAGGCGTCAGCTAATGGACCATGTTTGGGGTGTGGATACAGAGTCTGATGAACACACTTTAGACGTGCATATAAGCAGACTGCGTGGAAAATTTAAAAATAATGAAGATTTTGAAATTAAAGCGGTTAGAGGACTTGGCTTTAAGGCGGTGGAAAAATGAAGAAAAAACATAAGATAAGTACCATTCTTACTTTTTCAATATTTTTTCTCTTACTCTGCTTAATTCCACTGGGGATAATAACAAATAACTTTCCTGCCTTTAATTTCGGTATTAAAGAAATGCCAATATTTAGATTAATCTTTGCCACTACATTCTTTGCTTTAGTTGGAACACTGGTTTCAAAACTGATAAGCAAAAATTCAATTAAAACTATTGAAGAAATTAAGGACGCCACAAAAGAAATTGCAAACGGTAATTATAATGTTAGAATAGAAGAAAAAAGCACACTACTTGAACTTAATGACATGGCGCATAACTTTAACCTTATGGCAAAGGATTTAGCTCAAACTCACATGATGAATAATGATTTTATAGGAAATGTATCGCATGAATTTAAAACACCTCTTTCAGCGATTGACGGATATGCGAGTTTATTAATAAACAAAAAAAACTCTCCCGAAAAAGTGGAAGAGTATGCAAAAAGCATTTTGTTTAATTCCAGACGCTTATCAAAAATGACTGGAAACATTCTTTTGCTGTCAACACTTGACAACAGCACCATTCTTTTAAACAAGAAAAAATTTTTGCTCTCAGAACAGATACGAGAAATTATTTTAGTGTTTGAATCGCAGTGGACCGAAAAAAACATTGACCTAGATATAGATTTAGAAGAAATTGACTTCATAGCTGACATGGATTTACTCTCGCATGTATGGCAAAACTTATTTTCAAATGCTATAAAGTTTTGCAATGCAGATGGAAAAATTAAAGTAACTTTGAAATCAAATGAAGGAAAAATTAAATTTTCAATATCAAACACTGGCACTTTCATAAAAGGCAGTGATACTGAGCGCATTTTTGAAAAATTTTATCAAACAGACACCTCACGTTCTTCACAAGGAAATGGCCTAGGCTTATCTATTGTTAAAAAAATTGTAGACCTGCACCACGGAGAAATAAAAGTCTTTAGTGAAGAAAATGAAATGACAAGCTTTATCGTTACTATATAAAACAAAACACCTCTCGCCTTATAAATAAATTATGGGCTTGAGGTGTTTTAGTTTTTATTATTATCTTACTTTGACAAATTATAATATTTATCAAAAATTTCTTTTATATCACTTTTAACTTCATCATAGTTATCAGGATACATAAAACTGCCGTTTGCTATAATTTCATCCCCGTTTTTATACTCAACTCTAAATGAAAAGCCGTCGCTTGCATCCATGACCTCTAAATATTCATCATATCCATGCCACTTTACAAGATTATGTGTGTCAATTAATGAAATTAACTCAGCCTCCAAATTTTCACGGTTCTCTGCACTTATATTTATTTCTTCATAGCCATTTGTTATGGAATTTTCCATATACATACTGTCATAAATTAGCGCATACGTGATACTTACTCCGGGTTCTTCTGACAGCATATTGGAGTATCCTGCATCAAAGTCAAATATATTTATGATATATTCATCATAATTTGTTACTTGATGCTCCTCTGGAGTATCTTGATACACTTTTATTACTACAAAGCATATTGCGGTAATAATAAATAGTGTCACAATAAGCAGTATCACTCTTTTCTTTGAAACCATGCTTAACATGCACCTCCGCAAAATTCACAACAACCGTTTGCATCAGGCATAGTGGTAGCACCACAGTGAGGGCAATTTACAGCAATTTTAGGAGCATTTTCTCTTAACACTTCTTCACGACTTTGCTCTCTAAATCCCATTAGGGTACTTTTAATTTCCTCAGCATCATGTTGTGTTTCCTTGTATTCGACAGACATTCTGTTATCAATTTCATCATCATTAAGTTTAAATCTGATATTATCAAACCAAGGTGAATTTACGTGAATAGTCACATTAAAGTCATAACTTTTCTTGAACCTAGGTGGGTCATAACTTTCTCTTTGACCTTCTTCATTGGTTTTAAAAAGTTCACGCTCATCCTCATCAATATCAATGTCGCAGCCTGTTACCTGAGAAAACTTGATAATATCGGGATTGCTGTCTTTCCATTTTCTCGAGCGTGAGAAAAGCCAAGTTTTATTATCCTCATCTATACAGATTAAACTTCTGCCGCCGATAACTTTTGTTGGATTAAAATCTTT
>CAYJJB010000085.1:0-1867 GCA_964370405.1 uncultured Eubacteriales bacterium
AAATGTCAACACTTTTTTAAAAAAAAATTATTTTTTTATTTTATTTGACAAATCTTCTATTTCTTTTGGAGAAAACAGGTGCTTTTTGTTGCAATATGGACATACAGTTTCAACATTTCCATTAGTTAAAGGCAAAGACATTAATTCTTCTACCCCAAGAGTGATAAGCGCTTTTTCATATTTTTTTTTGCTACAAGTACATGCATAATGAATATTTGTCTCATCAAGCTTGTCCATTTCAAAACTTTTTAATACATTTTTACAAATTTCTTCAAGCGACATTCCTTTTGCAAGCATGGTCGTCATAGCTTCTACATCTTTTAAATCATTTTCAAGCCTTTGTATATCACTTTCATAAGCTCCTGGTAAAGCCTGAATTAAAAATCCACCAGCAAGTAACACTTCTTTTGTTTTTTTATCTGTAAGTACTCCTAGTGCGCACACAGTGGGTACTTGCTCACTTACTGCATAGTAATGTGTTATATCTTCTGCAATTTCACCGCTTACTATCTCTGACTGACCAATGTATGGCTCGCCTGAACCAAAATCTCTTATAACCCCTACTCTGCCGTTATTTCCTACAGCGGCACCAACATCAAGTTTGCCATCAGCTCTTATAGGAAGGTCAACTAGAGGTCTATCTACATAGCCTCTTACATTACCTTTACTATCAGAAATAGCTATTACATTGCCTATAGGGCCTCCTCCGTTAAATTTTAGTGTAACCGTAGAGTCATCTGACTTTAGCATGCTACCCATTATAGAAGCGCCCGTAAGCGCCCTTCCTAAGGCAGCCGCTGTGGTTGCTGTTAAGTTATGGCACTCCTGCGCAACCTTAACAGCATTTGTGCTGTCAATTACTACCATCATCACACTTCCATCATGTGCAATATTTCTTATTATTCTATCCATTACATTTTCCTCTTACTTAATTTTTTGCGCAACAAAAACTACTTTTTGTGTATCTTTTGCCACTTCATTAAAAGTCATATCATCAAAAACATTTATAAGTTTAAAGCCCGATTTTAAAAGCATTTCTGCAACTTTTTCAAGCGGATATGAAATTTCGCTAAAACTTTCATAACTTCTCTCATATTTACCATTCTCCATTTTAGAGAAAAAATCAAGTGAAATTTTAACTTTATCCCCCACTTGTTCGTAAATATTCTGCCAAACACAATACACATTCTCCATATCATATACATAAGTATTATTTGAAAGTATATATCTATGCTTGTACTGTGTATTAAAATCAAAAATAAAATATCCTTTTTCTTCCATAAAAAGAGATACCTTGTCAAAAGTTTTTTGCATGTCAAAGCCGGTGGGTAGATGATTTATGCTATCAAGCATACAAAACACCGTATCCACCGTACCATATAAATCTAAATTCTGCATTTTTTGACACAGAAAAAGCATGTCTATATTCATATCATAGGCTTTTTCTTTTGCAATTGACAACATAGCACTTGACGCATCAACCCCGTAAATATCAAAACCCTTTTTGTGAAGTTCAAATGTTAAACTACCCGTACCACAAGCAAGATCAAGTGAAAGTTTAGGTTTATGGTCAATCTTTTTTAGTAATAGCTCTAAATAATCAGCTTTAGCTTTATAATTTACATTTTTTGTAAGTTCATCATAAAAGCTTGAAAAAACATCATACGACGCCATTATTTCTCACTGTCCTTATCTACACGTTTAAAGAGCATTGAATATCCATCATTCCCATAAATTAAAGATCTGTTTACACGGCTAATTGTAGCTGTAGATGCACCAGTTTTATTCACAATTTCACTGTAAACTTTCTTATCACTTAGCATTTTTGCAACAACAAGGCGTTGTGACATTGCTTTAAGCTCTGGAA
>CAYJJB010000085.1:1877-6211 GCA_964370405.1 uncultured Eubacteriales bacterium
TCTTTATCTTTAAGTGATAGTATTACTTCAAAAAGAAAATCAATGTTCTCATCAAAAATTTTTGTATTCATCAAGAAATCCTCCTATATTTTATATCTTTACTAATTTAAAATTTTAACACATAAAAGTAAAAATGTAAATATCTTATACAATAGCATTTTCAATTATTTCTTTAAGCTCGTCCACTCCGTCACCTTTTGATGAAGAAAACGGCATAAATTTAATTTCTGCCTCCTTAAACATTTCTTCAAACATTTCTATTTGCTTTGTGAACTCTGTTTTGTTTAGCTTGTCCCTTTTTGTAAGTATAGCTATAAAAGGTAAATCCTTTTCAATTAAGAAATTTATCATTTGCACGTCTTCTTTTGAAGGTTTATGTCTAATATCAAGAATTTGTATAACAAGTTTTATATTTCTATCCTGTGCAAAATATCCCTCAACAAGTTTTGCCCAGCGCTCTTTTTCACTGTGCGACACTTTCGCATAGCCATACCCAGGAAGATCAATAAATCTACATTCATTAAGCTTATATGAGTTAATTGTGGCGGTTTTACCAGGTTTTGCACTTACTCTTGCCAAAGATTTTCTATTGAGTAATTTATTTATAAGGGAAGATTTTCCTACATTTGACTTACCAGAAAAAATTATTTCTGGTAAGTCGCTGCTTGGAAGTTGTTTTGAAAGTCCGGCTGCAAACTCAAAATCTGCAATATTATAATTCACAATTTATACCTCTCAATGTGTCATTTGCGCACTGTCATTTACATTTGTTTTAACAGGCAATTCGATACTTTTAAATGTCTTGTCTGGCAGTTTTACTAAAGCGTGTTTTAACACTTCATCAATTCTTTTAACACTGATAAACTCAACATTATTTTTTACTATATCATCAACTTCAGCTAAATCTGCCTCATTATCAAACGGAATTAAAACTGTTGATATTCCATTTTTATACGCAGCCATAGCCTTTTCTTTAAGTCCACCTATAGGCAGCACTCTACCCTGTAAGGTAATTTCTCCTGTCATAGCTATGTCATGTCTTACTTCAATATTTGTCAGTGCCGAACAAATGGCTGTTGCCATTGCAGTACCAGCTGACGGTCCATCTTTTGGCACAGCGCCTTCAGGAGCATGAATGTGTATATCTTTCTTTTCATAAAAATCGGACGAAATACTAAGCTTATCTGCCATAGTTCTAATACAAGTAATAGCGGTATTTGCAGATTCCTTCATTACATCACCTAAAGAACCTGTAAGCTGAATTTTGCCTTTACCATCCATAACCGCAACTTCTATTGGAAGCATTTCACCGCCAACACTTGTCCATGCAAGTCCATTTACAAGACCAATTTCATTAGTCTTATTAAAGTTGTCCTTATTAAATTTTCTAGCTCCTAAAAGCTCTTCTACATCTGATATTTTTAGTGTGTAGTTACCACTTATATCGCCGTTTACTATCTTCATTGCCATTTTTCTACAAATTGAAGCTATACTGCGCTCTAAAGTTCTTACACCAGCTTCTTTTGTATAATGCTCAATAAGCTCTTCTAGTACCTTTTGAGTAAACTTTAATTGTTTTGGCTCAATTCCATGCCTTTTAAGCTGTTTTTTTACTAAATATTTATTTGCAATTTGCAGTTTTTCTGCATGAGTATAACTGCCTAAAGAAATTACATCCATTCTATCGTATAAAGGACCTGGAATAGTTGATGGATTATTTGCTGTTGTAACAAATAAAACTTCGCTTAAATCAAATGGCAAGTCTATATAATGGTCATGAAATTCTTTATTTTGTTCAGGATCTAAAACCTCGAGCAAAGAAGATGACGGGTCACCTTTAAAGCTTTGTCCAAGTTTATCAATCTCATCAAGTAAAATAAGCGGGTTTTTGACCCCTGCTTGCTTAATTGCCGCAATAATTCGACCAGGCATAGAACCTACATAAGTTTTTCTATGTCCCATAATATCCGCTTGATCTTGAATACCACCTAAAGACACTCTTACATATTTTCTTCCTGTAGCCTCTGCAATTGACTTTGCAATTGAAGTTTTACCAACACCAGGAGGTCCTACAAGGCACACAATTTGACTTGTAGTATCGCCGTTTAAAGCACGTACTGCAAGTATTTCTAAAAATCTTTCTTTGACTTTTTTAAGTCCAAAATGGTCACGCTCTAGTATTTTAGCAGCAGCTTTAACATTTGTTTTCTCGGTAGTCTTCTCACTCCAAGGAAGCGAAAGACAAGCTTCAATGTAAGAGCGCAAAACGCTCGCCTCATGTGAACTAGAGGGCATTCTTGCAAGCTTATCACAGTCTGTCAAAAGTTTTGTTTGAACTTTTTTATCAACATTTAAAGCATAAATACGCTGCTTAAATTCATCTGACTCTTCAAGTGGAGAGTTTTCTTCACCAAGCTCTGAGGCAATTATTTTCATTTGCTCACGAAGTATGTACTCTCTGTGGTTTTCATCCATATTTTCCTGTGCTTTACGAGAAATTTCAGTTTCCACTTTTAAAATTTGAATTTCATCTGCTAAAATTTCATTAAGTTTTGTAAGTCTTCTTACAGGGTGCAATTCCTCTAAAATAATTTGCTTTTGAAAGTAGCTGATATTTAAGTTTGATGCCATATAATCTGCCAAATGTCCGCAGTGTTTCTCTTTAGCAATGCCTGCTAAAATATCGGGTGGAACATGCTTAAACCAGTGCAAGTACTCTTCAAATCTATCAATTGCAATACGCACTGTTGCACCACTTCTTGCGCTTTCCCTGTAATTTACTGATTCACATTTTGTAATGTCGCCAATTAAATATTTTTCAGTATTTACAAGCGAGTTAAGTTCAGCCCTATAAATTCCTTCAATGTGAATTTTAATTGCCTCGTTTGAGTTGTGGATAACTTGCTTAATTTTTGCAACAACACCCATTTTATATATATCTGAAATGGTAGGCTCATTTTCTGAAAAATCTGTTTGAGTTACCAAAAATATTTTTCTATCTGTTTCCAAAGCTGCTTTAACCGCTAAAATTGATTTTGGACGCCCAACATCAAACTGAACTACCATAGATGGAAAAACCACCATGCCTCTCATTGCAAGAACTGGCATTATAATGTTTGGGTTTTCTTTTTTGCTCATAATTTTTACCTCCTTTACAGCAAAAACAGACTGTGCCGACACAAAAGTCAACACAGTCATATAAATTTAAGACACGCTTGACTTTCTTGGTTTTCTTCTGGGGCTTGCTGCCACCTGAATTGTAACCGGAAGTCTTTCAACATTTCTAACAATGAGCGGAGCCTCTTTTTTTGAAATAGCCTCTGCTGTAATTATCACTTTTTCCACTGTATGGTCTTGTGTAACTTCATACATTAGTGGTGTTAAAACGCTTTCCATTATAGACCTAAGTCCTCTAGCACCCGTTTTGCGTTCTAGTGTAAGCTTTGCAACTTCAACAAGTGCATCATCTTGAAACTCAATTTCAATAGTATCAAGCTCAAAAAGTTTTCTGTACTGTCTTATCAAGCTGTTTTTAGGCTCAGTTAAAATTTTAACCAGTGCCTCTTCATCCAAGTTTTCTAAAACAGTAATTATAGGCAAACGACCAACTAGTTCAGGAATAATTCCGAACTTTACAAGGTCATGCGGAGCAACATCTTTAAATAAATTTTGTTCCATTTTACTTGCCTTATCATTTACAGCGCCAGTAAAACCTAAAGAAAGTGATTCTGAACGTTTTTCAATAAGTTTTTCTAGTCCGTCAAACGCACCACCACAAATAAACAAAATATTTTTAGTGTCTATCATGATATGCTCTTGCTGAGGGTGCTTTCTGCCGCCTTTTGCAGGCACAGCAGCTTCTGTACCCTCAAGTATTTTTAAAAGAGCTTGTTGAACTCCTTCACCACTTACATCACGTGTGATAGAAGTGTTTTCTGATTTTCTTGTTATTTTGTCAATTTCATCAACATATATTATTCCACGTTCAGCTTTTTGAATGTCATAGTCTGCCGCTTGAATAAGCCTTAACAAAATATTTTCAACATCATCACCCACATAACCTGCTTCTGTTAAAGTTGTAGCGTCTGCTATTGCAAACGGAACATCTAAAATTCTTGCAAGTGTTTGAGCGATATATGTCTTACCAACACCAGTAGGTCCTAATAAAAGCACATTGCTTTTATTAATCTCTACATCATCATCATTTCCGAAAGCGACTCTTTTATAGTGGTTATAAACCGCAACGGAAAGCGCAATTTTAGCGCTGTCTTGCCCAATTACATATTCATCAAGCAAGCTTTTTATTTCATATGGTTTTAACAGTGTTTTAAAGT
>CAYJJB010000085.1:6221-6955 GCA_964370405.1 uncultured Eubacteriales bacterium
TGTGCATCTAAGTCATCACCTTTTATACCGTCATTATTCTTTTTTAAATCATACTCTTCATCGTCCATTATACTTTGACACAAAGATATGCAGGCATCACAAATATATGCAGATTTACCTGCAACAATTCTATTTGCCATGGACTGCGGTTTACCGCAAAAAGAACAATTTACTTCTTTAGAGAAATTATTTTCCAAAAACAGTCACTTCCTTAATTTATCTACTGCTAATTATTTTATCTATTATACCGTAATCTTGAGCCTCTTTAGCCGACATAAAATTATCACGTTCTGTGTCATTTTGAATAACTTCTATAGGCTGGCCTGTTTTTTCAGCAAGAATTTCATTAAGAGCTTTTTTCTTGGCTAAAATTCTTTCTGCTTGTATAGCAATATCTGTAGCTTGACCTTGAGCACCGCCGCTTGGTTGGTGAATCATAATCTCACTATTTGGAAGTGCTATACGTTTACCTTTAGCACCGGCTGCAAGAAGGAAAGCACCCATACTTGCTGCCATGCCTATGCAAATTGTTGATACATCGCATTTTATAAACTGCATAGTATCATAAATTGCCATTCCAGAAGTAATTGAACCTCCAGGGCTGTTTATATAAAGATTTATGTCTTTATCTGGGTCTTGACTTTCAAGATATAAAAGCTGTGCCACAATAAGACCTGCTGAGGTGTCATTTACCTCTTCATTTAACATTATTATTCTGTCATTTAAAAGTCTTG
>CAYJJB010000086.1:0-6892 GCA_964370405.1 uncultured Eubacteriales bacterium
ATTTTTAGTGCAAGCTGACTTTCGCACCTTTATTTTTATGAATTGCAAGTTTTTCTAAAAGTTCTTCACACTGCCTGCTTAGTCCAATCAAATTCGCTTGCACGCCATTTTTCTTGAATTTTAATACAACTTTGTCAACCGCATCAATCGCAGATTCGTCCCAAATTCTCACATTTTCGAGGTTGATATCAATGCTATCTACCTGAGGTTTATAGTCAAATGAGTTTATGAATTTTGTAGTTGAAGCAAAAAACAATTGCCCTTTAACTTTATAACTCCCACATTTCTTTTGATGAATTTCAATTTCAGACATTTTAATTACAAAAATCACTGCACTAATCAACATACCAACTAATACGCCATAGGCTAAATTATGTGTAAAAACTACTACCAAAACTGTCGAAATCATAACTAATGTATCGCTTTTTGGAGTCTTTCTAAGTTTTTTTAAGGAATCAAAACTAAACGTTTTAAACGATACTACTAGCATAACCGATGCAAGCGCAACGACCGGAATGCTCGTTACAAATTCATTTAGCAAGATAATCGAAAGAAGCATTGAACTTCCTGCAATAAAAGTTGATAATCGACCACGTCCACCATAACTGTGATTCACAATCGTTTGGCCAATCATTCCACAACCAGCTATTCCACCAAAAAATCCTGCAAAAACATTGCCAAGGCCTTGGCCTACACATTCACGATTTTTATTACTTTTAGTTTCTGTTAAATCGTCAACTAGCTGTGCAGTTAGCAGTGATTCAACGATACCTACCACTGCAACTGATAGTGCATAGGGTAGAATAATATTTAATGTTTCCATATTAAATGGAATATTCGGAATTAAAAACGATGGCAAAGCCGTTGTAATTTCCCCCATATCACCAAGCGTTTTCACATCAAACTCAGCAAAATTTACGACAAGCGTTATCAAAACTATTGCAACTATTGGCGATGGTATAATTTTTGTTAATTTAGGTAAAAAGACGATTACTAAAACACCGATTGCTCCTAGGAAATAAAGTATTCCCCCACCTTCAAAATGCCCTAACTGGGATTGCAACATCAAAATTGCAAGAGCATTTACAAAGCCTGTCATCACTGGTTTTGGAATGAACTTTATCAGTATGCCTACTTTAAAGAATCCTAATATTAGCTGAATTACGCCGGTTAAAATCGTTGCCGCAAATAGATACTCTATTCCATGGTTTTGAACCAATGACGCTAAAACTAATACCGTTGCACCTGCTGCTGCCGAAATTAAACCTGTTCTTCCCCCAAAAATGGCAGTTATAACTGAAATCACAAACGAAGAATATACGCCGACCATAGGGTCTACCCCTGCGACTATTGAAAATCCGATTGCCTCTGGAATTAGTGCCATACACACTACAATTCCAGCTAAAATATCACCTTTTACATTGGAAAACCATTCATTTTTTATACTTCTTAACATTTAATATCTCCTTAAAACAATGACTTTTATCCTATCACAGATAATACATCAATGTCAATCCTTGAAACACAAAGCAAGGTTTGAATTTGTTAGTGTACAATAGATATTGGACACTAACACCGTTCTCCCCCTTACTTGCCATTAATCTGTTGACATAATTATAATTTCATTATATAATTGTATGATACAAATTTCGTTTAAAGTGGCGCAAAAGGAGCACAATATGAGAAACAAACTTTTCTTAACATCGGCAAGCTTAATATTATCGGCTTGCATTTTTATATCAAATTTATCGGTACTGGCCGGGACAGTCTCTGCGAGTGCGACATCACTTACGGTTTATGAGCATATCGCTAAGGAAGAATATGATGCAAACGGGGAGCTTTTATATAACGGCTATCTAAATGTTGCAGGGCTAAATATAGATATTAAGCCAGGTCTTTCACTTAAAAGCTTTGACGACTCTATGTCGAGTTTAACTGGGGAGCTTAACAATGATCTTGATCCCAAAGCAGGAGCGTCTAGCACACAGGTATCCTTTGATGAGAAAAACACAAACGACGAATCAGAGCACACTTTAAACGTTCAAGTCGACTTTGCAGGAAAAGTTTTGGCTCAGCCACTTAATGTTATGTTTGTAATGGACCAATCGGGCTCGCTTAATATGTATTCAGGCACCGAAGGTCTAACTAATGCAACTTCACCAGATATAAATCCTAATCATTATTATAAGACTACAGTTAAACTCACATATGAGGGTGGGTCGGGTATTTATGACTACTACCACAGCCCACAGCTATCGGGTGTTACAGGCGCATGGTCTACATATTCAACCGCTATTACAAATTATGCAAAAAACGGAGTAAAAACAAATGGCTTAAATTTATCTGGACTGGTAAATAGCTATATAAATCCAACTTCAGTCGATGTCGATATAGTTACAGAACTTCCAGCAGGAGCTACTGACTATAAAGAAATCACATCTGCCACAGTGACAACCATTAATGATACCGCTCCTATCTATACATCAACTCAAGTACTAGGTCCAATTGATTGCACTTTCCTACCTGGCACTGATGAAAATACTGAAGGATTTCCTTTTAAACCATATACCGCGCCTACAGTCGAGGAGGACTGGCAATTTTATTCCCCAGAATTATTTACGAGTAGTTCTTTCAACTCAAGTCAAGGTAGTTACAATAATTTCGACTCAGAAGCATACACAAATCAAATGTTTGTAGATAACAAAGCTTATGACAGAATGTTGCTTTCGAAAATTTTATTTAAAGATTTATCTAATATCATTGTAGCCGATAATATAAAGCTCCCCGTTGCAGAACAAAATAAAATTGGTTATGTTCAATTTGCTTATCAAGTTGAAAGCTATGAAAAGGGCAGGTTGGACGGCAATCGAGCACATTGGTATTTTGATAGTGCATATCGAGGCCTTGATACCACTTATTTTGACAACCTATTCACAAGAACGCAAGGGTTTTATGGTACAAACTATTATGCAGGGTTTAATAAAGCAAGAGATTTTTTCATTACCGAAAAAACTGATTTTCCCAACCGTGATGCTAAAAATCTTCTACTATTTGTCTCAGATGGTGAACCCAACAGCGGAAGCTCCAGCAACTTTAGAGCCACCTTTATTGATAAGTTCGTCGAAGATACAGGCGCTATAATATACTTTGCAGGCATTGACCTTTCCGAGAAAGTTTACACCGACTGGTCGGCGGCCATTGCAACTATAAATCCCGAATCTACTTCTGATGAAGACAAGTATTTAAGCTCAAACGGAAATACACTTTCTGAACTGATTGACATACGCAATCAAATTGAAGAGTTAGTCAATGCCGCATCTTTTATGGAGGCCGATATCGACCCGCTATTTAAGCTTCGTGTCGATGAAACTCACCCGATTGAACTTACTTATAAAGTATCAGATGAAACACAGCCAACCACTATTTCATATAAAGATATGCTGACTCCTGGAAAAGAGAAAGTTGTTGAAGATTCAAACGGCGTAGAAATTGGAACACTTCTTTACAACCAAACAAACAAAACTTTAACATGGGAAATTACGCACCCAAATGTTACTCAGGCTCGTATGAGTTTTTACGAAGAGCTTGATGAAACTGAAATTAATTGGGCAGATATCGCAAGCGGCAACACTCAAACAGCAGACGTGCTAACAAAGAGCTCCGTTGATTTCATTGACGAATTAGGTTTTGCAAGAGACTTAAATATGCAAGATCAAGGTGTTGTCAATATAAGTGGCAACAGCCAACTTAGAATAGAAAATGTTTCCAATCCACAAAGTGGTGTAGAAGTTCCTACCAATAGTACAATCGACTATGAAATAACCGTTACAAATGAATCTATAACCACAGACAGTCCTATAGATGCCGAAAATGTTTTAGTTGTGCAAAAAATACCGGAAAACACTACATATGTTTCGCATACTGTTGCCACTATAACAGGCTCAGGCACTTCAAGAACCATAACAGGCAACTATAATAGAATTAATAATGAAATAAAATTTGAAATACCTACCCTAAAAGCAAACGAAACTTTGACTTTTAATTATACAGCAAAAGTCACAAGCGAGTATGATAAAACTATCATCAGTGTTTCACAGCTCGGAATTTCTGATAAACCCGACACGCTTGACGAAAAGGCTTACCCACTTCTTCATGCATTAAATCTAGTGCACACCACGCCTAATGCTCCGCTCTCAACTCCTACACCTGAGCCAACTCCTACGCCAACGCCAGGAACTGGGACTACAACAACTCCGGCGCCAGGGGCTGGAACTATCACACCGATACAGACAGCAAACCCTACTCCGTTTCCAATATCGAGTGCAACGCCGTCACCCAGCACTGAGCCTAGTCCACAACCTACAACAGAACCGACCCCTGAACCAAGCCCAGAGCCATCCCCAGAACCTAGCTCAATTCCGCTACCACCTGATGAGAGCGGAACAGGTGGAGGCACTATTGAAACAGAAAAGGTAGAGATTGGAGGGAATGAACTTTCCGAAAATGATTACTCTATAGGCGAAGACGGCACACTTAATATCAACCCTGACTTCTTTGCAACACTCCCAGATGGCGAGCATGTCATAAGAGTGACAGATGTTGAGGGTAAAATTTATGAATCGGTAATAATAGTTGAGGACGGTGTGCCTTTGTCGGCAACACCATTTGAGCTTATTGAAGGCCGTGGCGGAGCATGGAGCTTATTTGATTTAATGTCAACAATTTTTGTAGCAATTACTGTAATATATATTGCGTTCATTAAAAAGAGAAAGAAAAGTGATAAAGAAGAAGAAAATTGGGATCAATTTGATAGAAATTATAATGACGTAGAAGATACAAAATTTGCAAAGCTAAGAAGAGGAAAAGTTACAGCATTAGCAATTGAAGCAATTATGGCGATTATATTACTATTAATCACCCAAGATTTCACACAACCTATGATTATATTTGATCAATACAGTATTGCATTTGCGTTGTCAGTAATTTTGTCAATCATTATAGTTATTACAGCAAATAAAAAACCAATGGACGATGAAGAAAAGTCTATATCACAGAAACTTGAAGAATATGAAGAAGAGATAGAAAGAGATAAGAAAAAACTTTTCACAGGTAAATTAGCAGCAATTATAGTAGATGCATTATTAATAATCGCATTATTTATTATTACTCAAATCATGCCTGCATCATGGTTTACATTGAGTGTATTTGCATTTGCAACTGTATTTGCATTATGTGTAATCTTAATAGCTGCCATTATTCCAATCTCTAACGAAATTAAGAAAGATAGAATCAATCAAAAACAATACTGATTTTAATGCAAGTCTAAATAATTTGATGAATTAATTTAAAAATGCGAGGAGCTGTGACGAAATGAAAATTTTGTCACAGCCCTAGTTTTATGCCCGAATCTTAGCAAAACCGCTTTCTTGTGTTGACAACTTGCTCAAATCAACAACATTTAGACACAGCAAAGCTATGCTATTGCTCAAATATTGAAAACTTTTCAGTTTTTTTAATGCAATTGTGTACCGCTGCAATTTTGTTGTAATTTGTTGTGGTGTATACAGTTTGAGTTCTTGAGGTGCATAGTCGTTTTGCATCTCTAAGCTGATATTTCCTCTCAACACCTGTCCTATTTCATGACTATACCCACGGTATACGATACATCCGTTATCTGGAAAACGTCCGCTTTCGCTCGGAACCTTATCTACTCCATACTGCTCAAAATCAATATATTCTTCTAAGTTTTCGTCAAACTCATATCTTCCACTTTCTTTTATCATAAATTTTCTGTATTAAATTCATCTCATTCCTCTTTTCTATTTTTCAGTATTTTAATTGCACTAGTTATTACTTTATAGGTATTTGTATTAATTGAATACTTGTCATTCAGTTCACCTATAATTTCATAAAGTTCATCATCCCTAAAATATCTGCATGCAAGTATGCTTTCGTCGCGGGATAGTTTTGCTTGCGCTGTAGTTTTCCCACGCGGCACAAAATTTGTCATTATATATATCTTTATCGTGAATTAGCCCGTCGGGGCTCTCCGACCGAGTTCACTTATTCTTCTACATATTCATATGGCCTTTCCCCATAATCTTTAAGAACTTTATTTCCAAAATGCACAAAACCGTTCGAATCCGATGGGGGTTATCACTAATTTTCAACTATGACGATGACACAGCAGGAATGTTACAAAAAGTATAATTCTCTCTCGTGAATATGAAATTACATTTTATATTAATACAAAAAGCCGTATTATATCTTCTCCAATTAAATTGGTTCAGATATAATACGGCTTCTATACTTGATATTAGAATGTCATTCTTTGATTGGGTTGCTCGTCTTCGTCTTCATTTTTCTTTCTAATGAAGAACATTATTACTGCTTGTATCAATGCTACAAGTGCAAATACTATACTCCACATATCAAATACTATCATAGGTTGTGTAAAGTCTTGTGTGATAAACAGTAGAATTACACTAAATACTGCTAGGACTAATAATACTAAACTTGTTATTAAGCGTTTTTTATGCTTTGCTTTCTCTTCTTCAGTATTAGTATTTCTGTATTCATCTTCATCGTCTCTATTTTTCCTTGGTCTTACTATTAAGTAAACGATTGCTAGCACGCAGGCTACTACTGTCATTATTAAATCAAACAAGCTCCACGCTCCGCCTCGGCCTCCGACATATTTAAATGCTGTTGCCGACATAGGCATGCCGTCCTCAACTATTATTACTGCTTCATAAACTTCACCCTCAACATCTGTCACTCTTATGACATGCTCGCCGTCTGGAAGTGTAGCTATGAAGTCTGGGCTAATAGTTAGATTACCGTCTTCACCTATAGTGTAATCGTTTTCATCAAGCTCGTTTCCGCCAACTTC
>CAYJJB010000087.1:0-6891 GCA_964370405.1 uncultured Eubacteriales bacterium
CAAAAAATCCTTGTAGCTCAGCTACGAGGATTTTTTACTTATTCACTCTTAATTACATTAAAAGATAGTCTGAAACCTTCGTATTTATACGGAGGTTTTATTTATTATTGCAAACTATATTGTCATATAGAAAATATTGCCGTATAATACAAATAAAACATTTTAAGCAGGTGAAATTATGTATTATCTATTTACAGGTGGTTATGGTGATGAAATTATATGTCATAAGTGGTCCAATGACCACTCTACTCCTTTGTGGTCGATTTATTCAAAAAATCCTTCTTTTTTAGCATTTCATCCAAGTTTGCCAATACTTTATGCTGCAAATGAACTTTCTGATAAAATAGAAATATCGGCATATTCTTATACCAGTAGTGGAGCCGTTTTATTAAACACTGTCACTTGTACAGGTGCAGGGCTTTGTCATATTTATGCAACAGATAAGGCTATTTATGGAGCGGCTTATAACTCAGGACACGTGATTGCGTTCGCACTAAACAGTGATGGACTGCTGGGTCATAATTTAAACCACATAAAACACCTAGGACACGGCAGCCATGACAGGCAAGAGTCGGCACATGCGCACCAATGCATACTTGACCCATTAAAAAACTTCCTCATAGCTGTCGACCTTGGCACAAACTGCATTTATAGCTATGCAATAAAACTAGACGGTGCGCTTGATGAAACCAGTGTAAAAAAATGCCTACTGCCACCGTCAGAGGGGCCAAGGCATATGGTTTTTGACAAAAGCGGTGAATATTCTTATTTAATAACAGAAATGCTTAATAAAGTATATAAACTATCCTATAAAAATGGTGAATTTGAAATTTTGAGCAGCGTAGAGCTTGTGGCACCAGACGTGCACATTACATCTGCCGCAATAAATTTTCATCCAACAAGCGACACCCTTTTTACATCCGTAAGAGGTGCAAACCACATAATATCACTGTCTTGTGAGAAATTAAATATTATTAATAAATTTGACTGCATGGGTGATTCACCTAGAATGTTTGCGTTTTCACCCGATGGTAAATATTTATTTGTCGCAAACCAAAGCTCAAACTGTGTGTCAGTATTTAGTGTTGATAATAATCAAAAACTAAACTATCATTCAAAAATAGCTGTAGAAGCAGTATCATTTATTCACTGCCTTCAAATTTAAACTTGCCATGCTATGTTTTATATGCTAAGCTATATTTAACAATAAGGCAGAGTAAAAATTATTAATTTAACACAAAATGTGAGGATTTGACACTATGAAAGGAAAAAAACAGCTTAAAATTAAAAACGTTGGACTAGAGCATTTAGAGCAGTACAATAAACTTTTAATGTATGTATTTCAAATTACAAATAAAGATTTGTCTGAAATTGGTGTTGCTGAGCGTGGAATGATGAATGCAAAATCGCCCACCTTAGAAAAATCTGATGTAATAGGTTGGTTTGATAACGACACTTTAGTGTCGCAGGTGGCAGTATACCCTATGAAGGTGCGTATTTTTAATAAAACTTATGACATGGGTGGACTGACAGGAGTTGGAACTTATCCTGAGTATGCAGGCATGGGACTTATGAGCAAACTTATACAAGTTGCACTTTCTAATATGCAAAAAAGAGGCCAGACTATATCATTTTTATACCCCTACTCTATTCCCTACTATCGCAAAAAAGGTTGGGAAATTGTGTCTGACAAAATTTCTTATGAAATATTTGACTATCAACTACCAAAAAGGCGTGACGTTTTAGGCGAAGTTTCAAGGGTAGATGCAAAAAGCGATGAAGTAAAACAGGCTTATAATCGTTTTGCAATGCAAACCCACGGAGCACTACTTCGTGATGAACTTGCTTGGAATGAATATTATTTATGGGACACAAACGATTTATCTGCCGCAGTTTATTACAGTGAAAACGGCGACTTAGACGGCTATGTCTTATACCGAATATCAGAAGAAGTTTTCCATATAAAAGATATGATTTTTATAAATGAGCAGGCTCGAATGGGACTTTGGAATTTTATCAGTGCTCATTTTTCCATGGTAGAAAAAGTCAAAGGCGATATTTACACTGACGAAACCCTTGCATTTTTATTGGAAGATGCAGATATTAAAGAGATTATTTCTCCGTATTTTATGGCAAGAATAGTAGATGCAAAAAATTTCATTGCAGATTATCCCTTTGAGCCTGACCTTGCAGATAGGTCTTGGACATTCAACCTAGACGACCCTATAATGGACTGCAACCGTGGCGTCTTTTGCCTAAGCATTGACAAAAACGGCAAGGGCAATTTAGAAAAAACATCTGCAATTACAAGCGATAGAATAGATATACAAACACTCACTACCATGCTCTTAGGTTACAAATCACCTACCTATCTTCACAAAATAGGAAGACTTAAAACCGATGATGAAATTGTCGATATGTTAGAAGATGCAATAGAGCAACAAACACCATATTTTTCAGATTATTTTTAAAGAAAGTGCAACCATATTGGTTGCACTATTTTTATCTCAATTTTTTATCAAAAATTACTAAATTTTATTGCAAATCGAGAAATTTTGCATTATAATAATAAAAAAGACTAATACTTGAGGTAATTTATATGAAACTTGTAGAAATTAATGAAAATCAAATTGAAGTTGCAATGGAAATTATAGATGGAGCAAAGGCTCATCTTAAAGAACAGGGCATAGACCAGTGGCAAAACGGATATCCTGATTACAACTGCATTCTAGAGGATGCAAAAAAAGGTCGTGGATACTTTATAATGGACAATGACGACATTTTAGGATATATCTGTATAGATTTTGAGGGCGAACCCGCCTATGACACACTTAGGGGCGAGTGGTTAAGCGATGAAAAATACATGGTAGGCCATAGACTTGCCATGAGTGAAAAGGCACGTGGAAAAAGCCTTACCGGCGAAATTTTTAGACTTATGGAAGAGCTTGCAAAATCTAAGGGAATTTATTATTTCAAAGTTGACACCGATGCGGACAACACAAAAATGCAACATGTATTTAAAAAGGTCGGCTTTACTTACCGTGGTACTATTTGGTTTGATAACAGTGAAAAAATTGCATTTGACAAAAAAATTATTTAAGGAGATAAGACTATGATAATAAGAAAAATGAAAAAAGATGAATATAAGCAGGTAAAAATGATAAGCTCGGTAGCTTTTGAATTTCCTATTGACTATGAAGAGCTTATGAAAGAAGAGCAAAATCCCAATAAACCCGTGGTTGTAAACGGCATAGAGGAAGAAGTTATTTGCGCTTTCTCAGATGATGAAAAAACAATGTATTCATCAGTTGGCGTTCGTCCATTTGAAGTAAATTTTGATGGACACAATGTAATGCTAGGTGGTATAGGCGGTGTTGCAACACTTCCGCCTTATAGACGACTTGGCGCTGTGCGTGAAAGCTTTAGCTGCATGTTAAATTCTTTAAAAGAAAAAGACATTCCACTAAGCTACCTCTACCCTTTCAGCTGTTCTTACTATAGAAAATTTGGATATGAAGTTGTAAACACAGGTGTCACTTGGACTATTTATTTTAAAGGACTTAAAAAATTCGGCGTTGGTGGAAGCACGGAATTTTTAATGCCAAACGCTACACATGAAAGAATTGATGCCATATACAAAAAAATGTACGAGGGCTATAATCTAGCGGTAAACAGAACCGAAGACTGCTATAAATATTTCAAAGAAAGAAATACATTTAACGATAAACGCTATGCCTATATTTGGAAAAATGACATGGGAGAAGACAAGGGATACATAATGATGAACAAGATACAGGAAGAGGACTACTCTATAATGGACTGCACTCATCATTTTAGAGGCAAAAACGACTTTTTCTTTGCAGACAAAGAGGGATTAAAAGGTCTTTTAGATTTTGCACTTACTTTCTCATCAGACTACGACGGCATACGCTTCACCTTGCCAAAAGATATGGATATAACAGGGCTTATAAATGAACAAAACTCTTCCAGCACTGAAAGCAAAGCTCAGGCAATGGTAAGAGTTGTTGATGTTAAGAAAATTTTAGAGCTTGCAAAATACAAAGACAGTGGCAAATTATCTATAAAAATACATGATAAACACTGCGAGTGGAATGATAAAGTATTCATTGTAAAGTGGAGCGAAAACCGTGCCGTGTCTGTCACCGAAGGCGGCACAGACTTTGATATAGAGTTGGATATATCGACATTCTCAGCACTTATAACAGGTTGTTATGCTGACGTGGAGTCCTGCTACAAAGAAGACATACATATAATCAATAAAGAAGCCGATTTTGATAAAGTTTTTTATTTTAAGAAAAATAGACTTTTAGATTTATTTTAAGGAGAAATCAATATGGAAAACATTAAAAAATCAAATGAAAACAAAGCAAAAACCATACTTAAAAATTTTGAGAAAAGATTTATTGAGGGTTATTATGTTGAAACCAAAGAAGACGCAATAAATAAAATATTAGAGCTTCTGCCAAAAGGCCAAAGCGTGTCTTGGGGCGGTTCTCAAACCCTTGAAGAAATTGGAATTAAACCTATATTAAAATCGGGTGACTATGAAGTTATAGACCGAGCAGACGGTAAAACCCCTGATGAGCAAAAAGCTTTAATGAAAAAATCGCTTACTTGCGACACTTTTCTTACAAGCACAAATGCACTTACCATGGACGGCGAGCTTATTAACATTGACGGAAACGGCAACAGAGTGGCAGCTCTATGTTTTGGACCTGATAGCGTAATTGTGGTTGCAGGTATTAACAAAATAACCTCAAGCCTTGACACCGCTCTTAGAAGAATAGAGCTTGAAGCATGTGGCGCAAACTGCATAAGACTTGGAATTACAGGTACTCCATGTAGTCAAACTGGCAAATGCGGCGATTGCTATACAAATTCAATTTGTGGCCACACAGTTGTCACCAGACTATCAAGGGTTAAAAACAGAATTAAAGTTATTATAGTTAATGAAAACCTGGGGTACTGATATGAACTGTTTAAACGATATAATTAAAAATTTTGCAGGTAAAAATGTGCTTATCCACTCTTCCCTACGCTCTTTTGATACGAAGTCAAAAGAGCTTCCAAAATTTTTAGTCGATACATTTTTGGAAAACGACTGCACTATTTTGGTGCCAACTTTTTCATATGAATACGAGGTGCACCCTACAAAAGAATTAATGCCAAAGCAAAACGGTGCTGGCGATTACTCTTATTTTTTGGGTCAAAAAGAGAGTGATTTTGCACCATTTACCACAGACAGTACTTACATAAGCGACGACATGGGAAATTTTCCAAAATACATATTAAACCATAAAGACAGTGTGCGTGGCAATAATCCACTAAACTCATTTACAGCCATAGGAAAAAATGCAGATAAAATGGTAAACAGTCAGAGCGCAAGCAATGTTTACGCACCTTTAAAATATTTGTATAAAACGGACGGGCTTGTAATTTTAATGGGTGTAGACCTTCACAGTGCAACAATTATTCACTATGCAGAAGAACTTTCAGGACGAAATTTATTTGTCCGCTGGGCAAAAAATTTAGACGGCAAAACCATAGGAGTGCATACTGGAAGCTGTTCAAATGGCTTTAACAAATTTAACAAAGCCCTTGAAAACGCAGTAAAAACTGTCACAGTAGACGGAAGTACATGGAGTATATTTACTGCAAAAGACATAGTAGATATTTGCACAAAAGAAATTAAAAACAGCCAAAACATAACTCACTGCGGTGACAAAACTTGTGACAGATGTAACGACGCCGTTTTAGGCGGACCGATATATAGCTAATCACTTAAAAAGTGATGGAGGGGTAAAATCATGAAAAAATTATTATCACTAATTCTTAGTACAAGTTTAATAATAAGCTTATTTTCTGCTTGCGGTGCAGATGAGAATGCTCAAATTTATTCAGAAATTGCAAATAACTCTAAAGAAACCTCCGAGAATACCAGCGAAAACGAAGATATGATGTATGATGAAAACACACTGCTCATCTCAACTCCTGAAAAACCACAGGACTACATTGGAATAGGCTCACTTGCGGCAGGTTTTATGGAGAAATATCCTGAGATAACCATAATTTTTGACAGCGCCAATATTGATATCTTAAATATGACTTTTGAAGAAGTTGAGGTGGCACAAGAATCATATTCGCAAAATCTAAAAATTGATATGATTTCTGGAAATACACCTGATTTAATATACGATTCAACAGGAAGTGTAGAAATATTTGCAAGTAGCGGACTGCTTAAGGATATGAATGAACTGATTGACAGTGATGCCGATTTTGATAGGGACGATTATTTTGATAATGTACTTCGAGCATATGAACATTTAGGCGGACTCTACCTGTTCCCAATCACGGTAAATTATCCCATGGTTAAATTAAGACAAGATGTCGTGGATGCTGTTAATCTTGACCTTGATAGCATCAACGGTCTTGACTACGTACTTGCATATGATATTTACAACTCACTTTTAGAAACTAATTTAGTTCCTGACATAAAAACTATAGGCCGTGAGGCACGTGAAAACCGTGGTGTATTTACAGTGCAAGAGTACACAACAGCCTATGACAGAGATACTTTGACATTTAGTTTTGACACACCCGAGTTTATTGATTTTTTAAATACAAGTAATTCCTACACTGCGGCAACTCCTAACGTATTTGGTAGCTTTTTAATGTATACCGACATAGGTGAGCGTGTATTTGATGCTGAGGGTTATTTTGTAGAAGGTACAACCAGCATGACAACCTATTTTCCTGTATTTTTTGCAGAAAACGAAAAGGCATCTGACATGTTACCTGTAGTGTCGTCTAAAGGCGAAACCATGTTATCTGCAACTTGTATGAGCATACCCGAAAACGCAAAAAATCATT
>CAYJJB010000088.1:0-6811 GCA_964370405.1 uncultured Eubacteriales bacterium
TCGACACTCCGGGTATGAACCGAATGCTCTAGCCAGCTGAGCTATGCCGCCATATTAAAGTGTCGTGTTTACCACCGCGACTTCGATATTATATTATGCTTTTATGAATTTGTCAACTGTTTTTCTAAAATTTATTTTTATTTTTTCGAAAAATTTGCAGATTATATGCTCTTTATCTTTTGTTTTATTACAAAAAAGACTTATTTTTTGCATTATTTTAATAAAATATTTATCAAAATGATAGAATATTTTGTTAAAAAGTTGAGAATATATTATTAACAAAGGAAAGAAAGCGGAAAGGAACTATTTTATGGTTGATTACAAGAAAATGTATTTAGAAATTTTTACTGCATCTGAAAAAGCAATAAAGCTTTTAACTACAGGAAAAAAGGAGGACATTAGTCTTACCGCCTCAAAAGCTTCAATTATTTTAATTGAAGGCCAGCTAAAATGCGAGGAGATTTATATAAGTAGTAAAGACAGCGAACTTAAGTTAATAGGATAAAAAATGACCCGCAGAGATAAACATTCTCTGCGGGTCAGCGTGTCAAAAAAAGTCTTACCTTTTTTTGCACACGATGCCAGATTGTCCAAAAAACTGCAAGACAAGGAGCAAATTTTTGCAAATTACCGAGTAATACGAGGGTATATGAGGGCGATTTGCAATGGTTTGCGACGCAGTAAGAAAAAAACAGCCAAGTTGGCTGTTTTTTTCGTTTGTGGATTTTATGCGTAATTAAAATTCACACTAAAATTAATTGGAAATTCTCTTTTTATAAATTCCTCAAACTCTTCACTTAAAATATTTGTCATTGCGCTTATATTTATTGTGCACTGTGTTTCGCCATCTTCAACAATTTCACACTGCACTCCTATACCTTTTATTTTTTCTTCCAAACTTTTTTTGGTGGAGGGATATTCATAAAATTTATATTTTGAGAGCACTTTCATCTTTCTTTGTTCTAAAGTGCCAAGCGGTGTACTGTTTGTGAGGTTTTCAAATTTTTTAAGTGCATCTTCATCACATGTGCTTATAAAGAAGTTATTAAGCACTTTATCAACTTCTTCACTCAGCATAGAAAACCCTGCACTCCATGCTCTTATCTCTGCATTTATATGGCTTTTTGAGGGGTCAAATATTTTTGTTTTTTCAAATATTTTTACCATGTTTTCATATTGCCTATTTTCCATTTTTTTCTCCCCTTAAGTCACTAAAACTGTCGCAATATTTCCTGGCACAAAAACTTCGCCCACAAGAGGGTAAACATCTACAAGATATGGCGACACCTTTGTGTTGTATATATTGGCATTTTCAAGTAAATATTTTGTTAGCTTTGAAATATATAATGTTTCTCCCATTCTAATAGAAGATACAAACTCTCTCATAAGCTCTTCACAGTGTGCCTGTACGGCCCCTGTTTCATATCCTGCTTTTACTTGCACTCCAACAGAAAGATTAACTGGTTTTTGAGTAGCGGTTTCTACAAGTATTGTGGTATTTAATTGCCTGTGCTCATTTACAGCTAAAACTAAGTCGCCCACCACTTGTGACGACGGCTCTGAGTCTTTTCCCCATATATATATTGTTATAACAGTAGGATCTTCAACGCTTGTAACGGCATTTGCCATATGTATGCCCTCAAAGCTTTCTGCAAGCCTTTTGTAATATGCTTGGTTAATTCCGTTTGGAATTTCGCTCATTGCACTTACTACTCTTTTTTTATAACTATCCATACTTTCTTGGTCTGCACCACCTACAAATGCTTCTTCATTTCTTACAGCGCTCACACCCTCTGGTGCTCCAATAAGCGTATTTATGGTGTTTGGAGCAGCATTATATCTTTTTCCACCGTTTATAGACCTTGCATGCACATATCCTTTTGTAGAGCCTGTGGTTATTTGTCCTGCTTCAGTTGTTATAAACTGCGCATCAGCTTCTCCTGCTACAGCGCAAATTGTTCCTATGGGAATATCCACACTATATGGAGCCGCCTCGCTTCTTGAAAAAGCCAAAACACCCACCGACTGCACTGCCTCTTTTTGATATATTCCTCTGTCTTTTGCATGCAGTTTTACGTATTCATCACTTGCACTTTCAACAAATGCTTGGTTTTTTACCCAATTTAAGGTATTTGAAAGCTCATAAAGCTCTCCTGCAAGCACCCTAAGTTTAATTCCCTCTGCCGAAGCTTCATGCGGTACAAATCCTGCATTTTGCAAATATGATTGGTTCATTCTTTCCAGTAAATCTGTATAATTCATATTAACACTCCCTTTTTAAATGTTTTTTGCAACTTTAATTTCTCCCTGAGAAAAAGCGGTTTTAATTAAAAAGTAATAATACTGTTCATCACTTGTTACACCAATTACATCAAGTCCTTCAAAATTTCTTAAAGCTAAACTTGAAAAGGAAAGAATTTTTTCCATGGCATTTTCATCATTTTTTGAAACCTCATAAATTTTACTTCCCAAATGCTTCTCATATGGCAAAGATGAAAGTGGCATACTGATTAAATTTTTTGCTTTTTGAAGCTCCTCTTCATGGTCAAATATCTCTTGTGACACTCCAAGTGCACTTACTTTTGTGTCGTTGTTTTCTATTAAAATATCCATTTATACACTCTCCCCAAAAGGTGCAAATACTTGCCCGTTAATCAAAACTTCTCCGTTATTTTTAAGATGAATAAGTGCGCCTCCAGCAGAATAGATGCAAACCTCCCCATTTTCAAGCTCTATTGGTGGCTTTTCAAAACTGCCTAAAACCGTTTCTTCTTTTACAAAAACCGCTGTTCCTATTGGAAGTTTTGATGACATGCCATACGGTGTAGGTGTTTGTGGTTGATAAATTGCATTTTGTGCCAAAACAGAATAACTATCGCCATCATTAATCACTACCCCTGTTTTTTTGTCGCTACTTTTTTGCTTATTAAATTTTTGTGTAAGCCACATATTTTACACCTCCCTAACACCTCTAATCTCAGTTTCTTCTTTTCCATTTAGCAGAGTATACTGCAAGGATTTTACGACAATCTTAATTTTTTCACCTTCATGACAAAATTCAAATTCATCGTCTATTTCAAGCACAATTAGCTTTGAAAAAACCAAATTATATGTTTCATAAACCTTAAACCTTTCATTTGGTGGAATGTTGTTTTGCGCATATCTTATCCTAAGTACACCCTTTGCTTTTTCGTTTTTAAAACAAGTGCTGTAAACACCGGTGTTTGTGTCTTTATAATACATGTGCGAGCACACATCGTAATTATTTCTCTCCATTTCAAAGGAGTCTGGCGGAGTTTTTTCCGTGACGTTTTTATTTTCTTTTTTACCAAAAAGAACTGTATCTTTACTCAGCACATGCATTTCTTTTCCCAAATAATCTGTTGCAAATTTATTTAACACTTCATAAACACTGCTACCCTTATAAACCACAAACGGTGCACTTTTTGCTTCGTTGTCATCGCAAATAATTTCTAAATACCCCAAGTCATATAAAAATCTTTTATATAAAATTCTTGTGCTTGGTAAAAACACAGTTTGCGGCATTGCTTCATTATCAAGCAAAACTGCCTCATTACTTCTTGCAAAAATTTCTAAAACCTTACCATTTTCTCCACTTTGAAATATAACTTCATCAATTATGCCATCAAAAATTTCTTCATCAACCTGCTCCATTTTAATCCTCACTAAATTTTCAGGAAATTTAGCATATGAAAAAACTGCGTGAAGGGCATTTGCAGGAGTTTTTTCATCTTTATTTAAAGTAATTTTAAAGGCAGAATTTAATTTTACTATTTTACCGCTTTCGGTTTGTGCTGTAAAAATCACCTAATTTTCACCCTTTCTCCTGCGTTTAATGAATTTATGTATCTTATATGCGGATTATTTTTTACAAGCCATTCTATGCTTTTTTCGCCCTCAAAATCCCACAAACTTTGTCCCATTTTTGCAATTTTTATTTCTTGTGGCACAAGACTTTCTTTTTCATTTGCTTCTATAAATACAAATTTATATTTTAAAAGCTCTTTTTCAGGCAAAAATTCTGCTTGTAAGTTTGATAAAACTGCACTAAAAGGCTTTATATTTGGCAAAATTAAATATAAAGCACCCTGTTTTGCACAATTTTCTAATCTATCATATTTAATCGCAGCATCATCTCCAAAAAAATACCCCTCACCCACTACTTTTTTAAGCTTTGAACCCATATGAAACATGTGTGATCTTGTGTTTTCAATTATTTCTCCACCCTCAACAATTAATGTTTCAGGATTAATTTCAAAGTCAAAATTTCCAAAAGATATTTTCATTAAATCCATATTGTTTCCCCTCTTTACTCAAGTAGATTTACATAGCGTCTTGCATCTCTCTCAATTGCAAGCGATAACTGTCTTGCATTCATTCTCTCACCCCCTCAAGCTCTACAAGCTTACATCGTCCTCTTTCGTTAAACTGCGCATTTATCATACGGCAGTTTATATATTTCGTTCCTGCAAACACAATTTCATATATGTTTTCCTCATCAAACACATACGGCTGTGGTGAATTTATTTGTATATTAATTTTTGATTTTAAAATTGTAATACTATTTTTAGTTCCAATTGGGTTTATCCGTTTTGGCTCTTGGTGCACAATATTTACAGATTTTGCCTTAATTTGCTGCATGTTTACCGTAAGTGTATTTTGCATATTTTCTACACTTATAGTGCACGGAAGACAAATTGCAGAAATTTTTTCATCTGTTTTAATTTTCATTCTCGATATACCCGTAATGTCATTCATATTTTCCTTTAAAACAGCGCATATATCTGCAAAAATTTTTCCTGCCATTTGCGCACCATCTTTTATTGGAATATATAAATCTATACTAAGTTTTGTTTGGTTTTCAATTATGTACTGCTCGTCCACAATGCCTAGTACGGCAGTTGCCGCTTTTAACACCCTATTTGCCTGAGTTTCGGGGTATTCGTTTAAAAAAATTACGTTTTCAATATTTTGTGTTAAAAGTGTTTTTACCTCTTGAAGTAATAAACTACTCATTTTTACCTCCTATTCTAAAATTATTTCAAGCATTGCCCTCATACAAAACTCTTTTCCAAACGCATTTAAAAATTCACTGTTTATCACCCTGTAATTTTTGTTATTAAAGCTTAATACATCTCCCTCATTTAAAACTTTAATAGCGCCCATAAATAAGTACTTGGGCGAGCTTAAAAAACCTGTGGCATGTGCCTGTTTATCTGCAAGCTCTCCTTTTTTATACGTGGTTATAAGCCCTTTGCATGTCGTTTGTGTACCGCTTGATATAACGGTTATGAGGTCTGCATTTTTAAAAATTTTATCCATCAACTTGCTCATTTTCGTCCTCCCAAGTGCTCATAAAATAAAACTTTTCATCTATGAGCAGTGGCTTTAGAAGGCTTAGCGCCTCTTTAATTTCTGCCTGAGCCGTAATAATTTGCGGATTTTTAATTTTTATTTCGCCTGCCGTTATTTCCGATGGAGAATTTAGCGTTTCAAATTTCATATGTCTGTAAAAAGCTATGCTTAGTGCTGCAAGTTCCAAATTATTTTTATACTGGTCTATAACAGCTTGTTCTAAATCTTTTCTCATTAAATTGGTAATTATTTCTATACTGCTCTCCACTATAGTGTCTACGTAGTTTTGAGTGTATTCATCACCTATAAGTACTAAAAACTCTTGTGTAATCTTAGTTTTATCCAAGCTCATACCTCCTTAAAAATTGGGCAGTGGCGTGAATTACCACTGCCCTATATTCAAACTTATAAATTTTTTATTATGGAGTTTTAATGCCTTTTGCAGCGTCTTTATATATTTTTGCAAAACCTGCAATTGTGCTTATTGTAGAGGTTTCAAGCTGTCTATCTATAAGCTTGTCATGCTCTATCAGTACAGGGCCTGCCTGAACCATTTCAAGCGCACAGTTTTTGTCAAGTCCTATAAGGGTTTTAGCTGCCATTGACGGAATATGTATTACATTTGCGCCAAGAGGAGTTGCAAGTTTGCCGCTTCCGTGGAAGTTAAGCCCTGCGTTTGCATCTTTAAACTCTGCAATTTGCATAAGGGTCTTAATCATGTCTGTACCTGCAATAATAGTGTTTAGGCTAAATGGTGATAAATCTCCCCAAAGTCCCACTATATCTCCATATGTAAGCGCCGCTGTTAGGGTTTTTGATGTTAGTGGGTTAGTGTTTCCATCGCCAGAGATAAGCACATCTACCGCATCTTTCATTTGACTTGTCGCAATATGTGCACCAATTTGTTTAAGCGTTACTGTAAATAGGTCAATTTTTTGATATCTTAGTGCCTCGTAAGATGCTTTTAAAAGTCTTCCTCTTTTTTTAAGTGTAACTAAATTTTCTGCAGTGCTTACTGTTGTTTCAGGAATTGTCGCGCCCTCTGCCACCACAGATAAAGATTTTTCTGCATCTGTTAAGTCCGAATGTATGCTGCGATAATCCATTGAGTCAATTTTTGTAACTGTTGCAACCATTTCAGGCAGTCTATTTACTTGCTCCATACCTTGTTTTATAGAGCGAGAAACATACTCTGGAAACAGTGCAGCACTTTGCGTTGTTGCAAAAAAGCTCTCCACAGGGTCTGATGCCTCTCCTGCTACTTTAATATTAAATCTTTTAAGTTGCCTTTGATAGGCATCAAGTTTTTCAAGTTCTGTTCCCACATAATTTTTTGAGCTGTCTAAGTCCTCTAAAACTTGCGTAAAAGATTTACCTGCCACTCTGTACATATCTTTTTCTAAATTAATTTTTTCAAAATAAGCCATAAATACTT
>CAYJJB010000089.1:0-6755 GCA_964370405.1 uncultured Eubacteriales bacterium
TAAATTGCCGCCATTTCTATTGCCTGTTTATTTTCTATAATAACATCTTCAAGCAAATCCTCGTCTTCCGGATAATGCTTAATGCTGTCTATTTTCATCATTTTTTGAAGAACAACATCGTTTGAGCGAAGAGAAGTAGAAAAATACACAAGGCTTTTTTCAAGCTCTAATAATTCAATTAATTCTTTATTTTGCGTGGAGCTATGAAGCTTTTGTTCTACAAGTTCGCTCTTTTTATCTATGTTTCTAAGGTACTGCAAAAATAAACTTGCATTCCTATATAAAATTTGCAAAATAAACCTTGTTTTCATTTTGGTGAAAAAGTTTTTCACTCTGCCGTTTATAAACGGTAAAAGCACGGGCGTGTTTTGAAGACACACGGTGATAATTGTATCCTTTGTCAAAATAATTGATAAAGGCATGGTGGAGTACATCTGTTTTTTGTTGCGCTCCTCAGTTGTGGGTACGTCAACAATAATTATGCTGTAATCGTCTTCCACTTCAATTCTAGGGCGCTCCTCTTCATCAAGCGCTGCCTTAAGTGCGTCGGGGTCAACTCCTGTTTTACCACTTATGTAAGCAATTTCGCCCTCTTCGGGTGCAATAAGCGATATCCAACACCCGCTTGTAATTTTTTCAAGCTCCTCAAGGTTTGAAGCCTCTGAAAAATAATAATTTATCATATGAAAATCCCTCCTTCTTACATGCGTCGCAGTAGGGCAAATGTGACAACTTTGCCCATAAAGCTTTTTGGTATATTAACTTTCGGCTTAGGCAAAGGTTCCACCTTGTCACATCCTTTCATAATCTTATATTTTAATAATAGTATCCTAAATTCATTTTGTCAACACTTGATTGTATGCTAGGACTGTGGTATTATTACTAAAAAGAAAACTGGAGGGGGATTTATGAAATTATCAATTTTTTATCAGCACATAACATCAGCTTCAGAAATGCACGGTATAAGTGAAGAAGATGTGCTTAAAAAGGCATACGATATGGGATATAGAGGTCTTGAGTGCGAGTATTCTTTATTTAAGGACTGTAAAAAAGACTTTAAAGACATGGTAAAAAGAACAGGTTTTGAAATTGTAAGTGTTCCATATTATGGATATTTTAATGATGGGTTTGACACAAAGGAAATTGAAAATGTTATAGATGACATTTTGTATATGGGATGTAAAAAAATTCTAAGCATACCAGGACTTATAGCGCTCGACAGCCCTACGTATAAAAAAGAGCTTCAAAATATAAAAGCAGGACTTAGTGCCTTGTGCGAAATTGCAAACAAAAGAGGACTTGAGGTAAGCATTGAGGAGTATGACAATGTTGAAGCGCCCTTTGGTAGAATGTCAGAGATAAAAGATTTTTTAGATACGACAAATGGTTTAAAATTTAATTTGGACACAGGCAATTTTTATCCTTATGATGAAGATGTGTTTACTGCAATTGATATGTTTAAAGAAAAAATTTGTCATGTTCATTTAAAAAATAGGCGAATAGAGCCACTTTGCGAAAGCGAAACGTTTCAGCTTACGAGTAGTGGGCAAAAAATGTACCCCTCACCCATAGGGCAGGGGCAAATTGATATGAAAAAAATAATAGAAGTTTTGCGTGAAATTTCTTATGATGATTACTGCACAGTGGAGCATTTTGGCGAAGTAGACCAGCTTTTGTACATGGAAAAATCAGCACAGTGGGCTAAAGATTACATAAATCTTTAATGACTTCACCTGATAGGATAAGGCCTGCAACCGATGGCACAAAGGGCAGGCTTCCGGGAACTGGTCTTTGTGCAGTTCCTTTTGTTTCAGGACTTTTGTGAGGTGTCATGGCTTCTTCTTTAGAATAGACAACTTTTAAAGAATTTATTCCAATATCACGAAGTTTTTTGCGCATTACTCTTGCAAGCGGACAAACCGATGTCTTTTTTATGTCACTAACAGTAAACTGCGTGGGGTCAAGTTTATTTCCAGCGCCCATACAGCTTATGGCAGGTAAATTTATTTCGTTTGCTTTTTTAATTATTTCAAGCTTGCCACTTACAGTATCTATGGCATCTACAACGTAATTAAAATTTGAAAACAGTATTTCATGACTGTTTTCAGGCGTAAAAAACATGGGAAAAGTATGTATAGCCGCGTTTGGGTTTATTTTTAAAATGCGCTCTTTCATAACTTCAACTTTTAATTTTCCTATGCTGTCATGCGTTGCAATTATCTGCCTATTTATATTTGTAAGGCTTACCACGTCATTGTCAAACAGCGAAAAATGTCCTACGCCAGCACGTGCCAAAGCCTCAACGCAATAACCGCCAACACCGCCAATGCCAAAAATGGCAACATGGCTATTATTTAAAATTTTGGTAGAGTTTTTGCCCAGCAATAATTCTGATCTTGAAAATTGGTTTAACATATAAATAATTCACTTTCATAAAATTTAGGAGGAAATATGGGTCCATATACATACGTTGTGCATAGCATTAAAGGTGACTATGCGTATTTAAAAAGAACCGATATAGTCAGCGAAGAGCTATTTATGATAGCGCTTGCTCTTCTGCCCGAGGGCGCAGATGTGGGTGTAAATATCTTGTGGGAGAACTTGGAGTATTCACTAATTTAAACGGTGAATTTTATACTCTCCACTTACTGCATCTTTCTCGTCGTAATCCACAAATATGGTTTTTTCTTTAAAGTAAAGCAAGGCAACTGCACGCTTAATCCCTTTTTTTACGGGTTTAAATTCTTGTGTAAGTTGTTTTGCTTTTTTCAGTCTGTCGTCCTCCACTCGTAGACATTTTGGTATTTTGCCAGAGGCATTAGTAGAGAGCCTGTCCAGTATCATTTCATCACGAAGTTGCATGGCATCAAGCTTATCTGAAAATAGGCTGAAAAGTCTGTCGCTATATTCATCAAGGCTAATTTTTTCGTTTTGTGTAATGTCTTTACACAGCAGTAAAAGCTTGTGAAGTGGTAAGTTAAGCTGATTTGTTAGGAAAATAAGTGTCCGCTTAAATCTGCCGCTGTTATAAAGCCTGTCTAGCGCATCTTCTACTTTGATAAGCTCAGCTAAATCTTCCTTAGACAGCCATGGGGTGCTTTTTATCATGTAAGGCGCAGTGCTTTCGTGTTCGCATGCAAAAGTTTTTTTGTCCTCTCCCATGGGACTTCCATGAAGTATTTTTAAAAAGCCCATTTGAAGCATATGAGGTTTTAAATTATATGCCAAATCAAGTCCTTTGTAAAAACTTTCTTTATCTTCTTTTGGAAGACCTGCAATTAAGTCTATGTGGATATGCACGTTTTGAGGCTCTAGTAATTTTTTTATATTTGAAATAAGTGTTGCTGTGTTTGTCGTGCGGTTTACAGCAGTCAAGGTTTCCTCATTAAAACTTTGAAGACCAATCTCAAGCTGGAAAAGTCCTTTTTTTGCAGTGTTAAACGCCGTTATCAAGTCGTCTTTTAATATGTCGCCTGCAATTTCAAAATGAAAGCAAATGTCAGGTGGAATATCTTCTAAACCCTTTATATAATTTACAATTTCAAGTGCTCTTTTTGGGTTTGCGTTAAAAGTTCTATCAACGAATTTAATGGTTTTACTGCCTGATTTTGCAAGCAGTAAAATCTCTTTTTTTGCCTGCGAAATCTCAGTAAAACGAAGTTTTCCGCATCTGCCTGATAGACAAAAAGCACAAGAAAAAGGACAACCACGAGAGGTTTCAATGTAGGTAATTCTGCCATTAAGCGCATTGAAATATTCATCGGTATAAGGAGATGGTGGAGGATTTTTATTTTGTGCAACTCCATTTTCTACTATACCTTCTGATGTTCTTAGTGTAAGCCCTAAAATGTCAGTTTTTACACTGCCGTCATACAGTGAATTAATTAAGGTAGGAAAGCTCTCTTCGCCCTCTCCACATAAAACAAAGTCAACATCATTATTTTCACTTAGCACTTGCGAGGAGTTAAAACTGACCTCTGGTCCACCTAAAATAATTCTTACTTTAGGGTGACTTGCTTTTATAATTGGCAAAAGTTTTTTAATAAATTCCACGTTCCAAATGTAAGTTGAAAAAGCTATGATGTCAGGTTTGTTTTTTAAAATTTCTAGTATTATATTTTGTTCAGACTGGTTTACCGTGCCCTCAAAAACCTGCGTGTTTATGCCGCTTTTTCCGTACTTTTTCATGCCCGATAGCAGGCACCAAGGAGCCAAAGATGCATGTATGTATTTTGAGTTGAGTGCACAAATTAAAACGCTGTATGTCATACTTAAATCACTCCGTTTCATTTAGAGAGTTTTGATAGTGCTCTAAATTTAGTTCGCTATACTTTTTTGTTTTTGCCAAAAAATGCCTAATGTGAAAACACATAGCACAGCTAGATGTATAAGCTTTATCCAGTTCAAAACCCTCACTTTTTGCAAGTTCATAAAGACTTTGTACTCCGCCAAAAAGTAGTGCATCAAGCGCCTTGTACTCGCCTTTTTCGATTTTGTTAGTAATTTTTTTAAGTGGAATTTGAAGCCCAGTGCAAATGGGTGGAATAAAATTTCCGTGCAAATCAATGTGATAATGGTTTGTAGAAAGCAAGTTTTTACAAGGCGATTTTGCCAAAAGTTTTTTTGCATCTATCTTTTCATAATACTCTTCTTCAATATTTATGGCACGTCCGCCATAGTGTATTCCATAGTAGTCGGCAATGTCACACACATAATTTTTTGAAATAATTTTTTCAAACTCTTCTCGTGTATGCGATTTATCCATATCGCCTTTTTCTAAAATTTTAACAAAATTTTGCTTCCACAAAAAGCTTCCCATGCCTAAGTTTTGACATAGTTTAGAAAGTTTAAGCGGTAAGGAAGGTGCAACAAATTCGGCATGGAATGGGTCAATTGATATGCAAAATGTATCAACTCCTAATAATAAAAGTTCTTTAACGAAACGTTTCGCCTTGATTTCGTCTTTAACCCAAAACGCATTAGTTTCTATATAATCTATATAAATTTTTTCTTTTGCAAGTTCTTTTATAACTGATACTAAGCCATCAAAATTTAAAAATGGCTCACCTCCGCCTATATGCACACTGTTGCAGCCGTTTTCTCTTAAAATTTTACCTACTTCTTTTGCCGTACTTGCGCTCATATATCCTTTTTCTCTTTTTGGCCCACAGGCATAAAGGCAGTGCCTGCAAGCTGCGTTGCAGACATAGTTTACCATTATACCGCCATTTCCTAAGTTAGTTATTTTCATAAATCAATCACTTTCTATTAGTAGTGCCACAGGGCAGTGGTCGCTACCTAAGACATGTGGCAAAATTTGACTGTCCAAAAGATTTTTCTCAAGATTTTCGCTTGCTACAAAGTAGTCAATACGCCAGCCAGTGTTATTTTCTCTTGCCTTACCTCTATAGCTCCACCAAGAATAGGCATTTTCTTTTGTTGGGTAAAAATGGCGGAAAGTATCAATAAATCCGCTTGCTAAAAGCTCGGTCATTTTTCCTCTTTCTTCATAAGAAAAACCTGGTTTTCCTATATTGGGTTTTGGGTTTTTAAGGTCAATTGTTGTGTGAGCAACATTTAAATCGCCACAAAGCACCACGCCTTTTTTCTCTTTTAATGATACTAAGTATTCTCTTATATCATCTTCAAATTCCATTCTATATTCAATTCTTTTAAGCTCGTCCTGTGCATTTGGTGTGTAGACACAAACTAGATAAAAATTATTATATTCAGCAGTAATCACCCTGCCCTCGTCCTCGTGCTTTCCGATACCCATGCCATAACTCACAGATATAGGCTCTACTTTTGAAAAAATTGCTGTGCCCGAATATCCTTTTTTAATAGCTGAGTTCCAATATTCAAAGTAACCTGTAATTTCAAAGTCTGCTTGCTCTTTTTGCATTTTTGTTTCTTGCAGACAAATTACGTCTGGGTCTTCTTCTTTTAAAAAGTCCATAAAGCCTTTTGTCATGCAAGCACGAAGTCCATTTACGTTCCAAGATATTATTTTCATTTTGTCCTCCAAAAATTTTAATTTACAGTTTTTTTAATTTGTGATAATATAGTTATACACTAAAAATGAAAGGAAGTAAATATATGAGCAATCCTATAGTTACATTTGAAACAAATAAAGGCACAATTAAGGCAGAACTTTACCCTGAAATTGCACCTAATACCGTAAACAATTTTATTTCGCTAATAAATAGCGGCTCTTACGATGGAACAATTTTCCACAGAGTTATCCCAGGTTTTATGATTCAAGGTGGCGACCCAGACGGCACAGGCATGGGTGGCCCAGGATATAAAATTGCAGGCGAGTTTTCATCAAATGGTTTTAAAAACGATTTAGTGCATACACAAGGCGTTTTGTCAATGGCAAGAGCAATGAACCCTGACAGTGCAGGTTCACAGTTTTTCATAATGGTAGCAGACGCACCACATCTTGATGGACAATATGCAGGCTTTGGCAAAGTGACAGAGGGCATAGATGTAGCACTTGACATAGTTTCTACAAAAAGAAATTATGCCGATAAACCAGAAAATGACATGGTAATGGAAAAAGTATCAGTAGAAACTTTTGGAGTAGAATATCCACAACCTGAAAAAATGTAATTTTTTTAGTTGAGAATGTAGAATTGAGAGTTGTGGTGAAAAATCCTGTGGATTTTTTAAAACATATAATCAAAAAATGCGAAACTTTTGTACCGACCCCCAAAAGTTAGACCTAAGAATCTAATTTTTAGGAGGTCGGTATT
>CAYJJB010000090.1:0-2761 GCA_964370405.1 uncultured Eubacteriales bacterium
ATCACAACCCACACCATCAGTATAGAATTTTGCATCAAGTTTAAACACCATGTTAAAGTTTTCAACTGCTATTTGTCATTTGTATAATCTGCAGTTTTAAAGATGATTTCATATATAATTCTACAAAAATGTTTATCATAATTTACGCTACTTTTTCATGCAAGCATAACATCAGACTTTTCCGCAAACAACCAATGCCTAATTTAACAAAGTGCATTTAGCATAAACACTAAATGTAACCGGTATTAATTCAACTCCTAGTTTTTACAACTCATCGAAACATTAATTAACTAAATATAGGTGATGTCACACTCCTGGCATCTATTTTAAAAAGTAGTAACATAACCCTCAAAATCCCTAAAAAACCGAATAGCTATATAAAATATTGCACTTCCTTTTGGAGTTCTAACATCGTAAGAAGTTATTTCATATAAACGCTTTAATCTATATTGCAATGTGTTTTTATGCATAAATATTTCTTGTGCTATTAAATTAATTTTCCCATCATACTCGAAATATTTTTCAAGCAACTCTATATTCATTCGTAACTCTTTTGCATTCATATTTTTAAATATTTTATTAAGATATTCTAATTTTGCTTCTTTACTAACCTCATTCGAAAAAAGTTCCATTATTATCTCTTCGTAAAATTTAACTGCATCACTTTCAATACAACCATTATAAGCTTTTTGCGCATATAAAAACGATTTTTGTATATTGTTTTCTTCCAAATACAAATCTACTCCAATTTTATAAAATAATTCATTTTCGTTTTTCACAATATTTTCTATTCTTTCAATGAACAAATATAAGCTTTCATCTGTTTTTATATCCAACAAACAAATAAGCATATTACCTGATTTAAAAAACACATTTCTTTTGTTTTTTAAAATTTCAGCTTGGATACGCTTTTCACATTTATCTAAAGAATATGTAGAGTTTTTTATTGTATTAAAGCTTGTATGCAAGCTTATTATTAAAACCCTACGTTTTATTGTTATATCAACACCCAATGATAAACCCAAATTTATCATATTATCGTTTTGTTCATCGTTTTTTCCATAAAGCCATGAATATATAAAACGATTTTTCGCCATTTCTTCAAGTTCTTGTTCTTTTGTTCTCATCTGACCAACTATCAAAATTTCAGTCATTTTTTTAACTATTTGGCTTAATTTTGCCACTTGATCATATTCACCTGTGATACCAATTACACCTATAATCTCATGCTTATACACTATAGGTAAATTCAAACCTCGCTTAATATTTGTATTATTTATATTTTCTTCAACAAAATACTCCGACAAGTTTTCATCAATAACTTTTTTAGCAATTAAATGATATTGACCTATACGTTTTTCATCTGTACTGGCAATTATAAATCCGGCTTCATTCATTATATTTATATTCGCACCTGTAATATTACTTATTTCCGAAACAATTTCCATTGCACTGTTTTTAGATATTCGCATATATACCTCTTGAAGTAAATACTTGTATTTATATAAAATTCTCTGCTTCAATTTATCTTAATAAAATAGATTATATCATATTTCGATTTATCAGACAATTAAACTAGCACCGGAAATTATCAATAAAATATATGTAAGTTTCAAAAAAAACTCCTGCTTTATTTTTTTGTGTAAAGCCCCTCCAACAAAAAGCGCCAATATTAAAAAAGGTATACAAATAGCAGAATATGTTAACACTTGATACGTAACATTGCCTGCAAAAATTTCTTGAACAAACACAAAACTATTAATAACCAGCCACACAACAGATAATGTTGCACGTATTGTTGTTTTGTTTTTTAATACAGCAACAGCGTAAAACACTAACAAAGCTCCACCCGATAAAAACATACCATGAATTATACCTGCACAAATCATAACAATAATTTGCATAATTTTATTTAATTTAATATCTTTCTTTGAAAACATGCGTTGCAAAGCTATAACGATTATAAAACTTCCATAAAATTTCATTAAAAAACTAAGTGGCGCAGCACTATATATATACCTGCCCATAAGTGTACCTATTGACATAAACATGATAATTATCAAGGCTTGTTTCACATTAATATGTTTGTAGTTTTTTAAAGTTAACCCAGCGCTAACAAAAATCGCAACAGCATTAAGCGCTAATTTCGCAGTGTCTGCACCTATTAAAAGCATCGCTGGTGGCATAGCAAGCATTGTTCCTGCAAAACCAGTTATTGCTTCAACAATATTTGCAAAAAACACTACGCAAAAAAACAAGATGTCTACTATTGTCATTTATTTTAAACTCTCTTCACTAATTTTTATAAGGTTAAAAATATTTCGCGCCGTTTTTTGAAGATCTGATTTAGCACGTGTTTTTGCTATCTCGTATGGCACTGCAACACGATTTATGCTAAAAATAGCACTTACACCAATTTCATGCATTATATCAGCGTCATCGGCTATATCACCCACAATTGCGATAACAGGAATATTTTTAACTTTTGCTCTTTTGCCTATTCCTGCTACTACTTTCCCCCTTGCGCTTTGTCCATCAATTCTACCTTCGCCTGAAATAACAAGCGAACAATTTTCAAGCAAGCCCTCAAAATCAATTGCATCTAAAACTACATCTATCCCACTTTGTAATATCGCATTGAAAAACGCAACACAGCCTGCACCCATTCCACCGGCAGCGCCCGCACCTTGTAAATTTAAAACATCTTTGTTTAAATCTCGTTTTATAATCTTAGCAAGATGCAAAAGGCCTTTATCCAACA
>CAYJJB010000090.1:2771-6752 GCA_964370405.1 uncultured Eubacteriales bacterium
CAACTCTTTATCTCCGTCTCGCAAGCCTTTTTGCTGCCCAAAAATATAAGTGGCCCCATTTTCTCCGCAAAGTGGATTATTAATATCGCACATTGCAACAATATTAGTTTTTTCAATCCTTTTGTCTATATTGGAAACATCTATTTTATCTATATTTAATAGTGTTGCTCCAACAGGGATAAATTTATTACCTTCTTTATCATAGAAATCCACACCAAGTGCACATGCAGCACCTGTGCCACCATCATTTGTTGCACTTCCACCCAACGCTATGATAAGCGTTTCAATGTCATTATCTAATGCTTTACTCATAAGTTGTCCAACACCAAACGTTGTCGTGTTTTTTGCGCTTTTATTATCCTTAACTAATGGCAATCCAGCTGCCGCTGCCATTTCGACAATGGCTATATTTTTACACTTACCATAAAAGCCTTTAACTTCTTCATTGTATGGCCCATTAACATTTTGGTAAACAATTTCGCCTCCAATGGCATTTACAAAAGCTTGTACACTTCCCTCACCACCATCGGCAACCTCTATCTGCACAGCTTCACCATGCAACCATATTTTCTCATACTCTTTTTTAATTATTTCGCCCACTTCTTTGCTTGACATTGTGCCCTTAAAAGAATCCGGAATAACTACAATTTTATTCAAAACAATCCTCCTAGATTTCAAATAAACCTTTTTAACTTAAATTAAACAAAATCGAATTGTTGCAATAGAACCCACTTTAATTTTACACAAAATCTTGATTAAGTGTTACGCAAGATATACTTTGCCAACAGCTTTAAAACGGGCTCTACTGCATCAATTCAACCAAATGACAGATTTTAAATTCAGTTTAAAGTTTATCTACCTCATAATATAGCTCACCTTTGTTAAAATCATATGTTTTTTTACCAAATGTACGTGTTACCAACATACCTATAAAGAAAACAACGGCCGTGCCAACCAAAGCTATTGTTAAAAGACCAAGGCCAATTTCGCTTGCTGAATACGCAATAATTGCCGGCATAACAACATAACAAGCCGGAACATTTACAGCATTTATCGGACCAAGTTCCTCAAGAACGCTTGTTTTTCTGCCTGGGTCTACCATGCGACAAAGCGCTTGACCTGTTGCATTTGTACCTGTTAAAGTGCCCCAAATTGCAACTGTACGTTCAAAACCGTGTTTTCCGCCAAAACGTTCACCAAAAAATCTTGTAGCAACATATGTAAACAGTGCAGCAGCAACAGCAACAATAATAATAGGAACAATCCAGTTGCCAAGTATTTCAAGTGAAATCGCAAGGAATGCAGATGTAACCATCATATCAATACAAAAGCCTGAAATACGAATTTGTGTTCCACGGTCAAGATATTTACTCCAACCAAATTTAATAATAAAATGACGCATTGCATATGCAACAAGCATTGCATACAAATACAAAAACCCTGATAATACTTCACCTGCAAACCCCGGAATGAGCTTTGCCATATCACAAACAAATGAACCTACTACCCAAGCAATTCCCACAAGTGCGACGTGAAAAGCCAATGTATCAACATTGCCTGAATGTGTTGTTTCTTTTCCATATACTACTTGTTCGTCTTTTTCATAAAGACCTGTCAGCATACTTCCTTTTAACTCGCCGGCATGAGGTGCTAAACCTTTTTGTATGCCTTTTTTAACAAGAGGAACACCTAGCAAGAAAGCAACTAAAAAGCCTACAGCCGCAAAAGTCACACCAACTTGCACAGCATTTGTTGCTCCAGCTGTTTCCATCATTGCCCCGTATGTTACACTTTGTCCAGGACCTTGTGCGAAAGCAAACGGAATTTGCAATCCATAAACAGGATCCATGCCAAAGAAACCACCGATTAAAACTAAAATCCCAAAACCTATTAACCCTGTAAGTGCATATGGTAATACCCAGAAAAAGCCCATACCGCAAATGCCAGAAAATTGACTATCTGCAAGACGTTCTTTTAAACTACCTTTTACTTTCTTTTTTCCAAGAACAAGTGGTAAAGTTAAAGCCATATTTGCAAACGAGAAAGTCCACAATTGTCCGGCTATACTTCCAAAATCGCCTACTGTTGCATTTGTAATAACGCCTGTATTCATTATTATAAAACCTATAACGCCGCCGATAACACTAGCAGGCACAAGGTTATTCCTTAAAAAAGGCACTTTTGCCCTTAAAACAACGCCAATTATAATAAAAAGACCTGTCCACGCAATTGCATTCATACTAATCATAATAATCTCCATTCAGCCATATTGGCAAATAAATTTAAAATATAATTCCCGCACGAGTTTTTGCTAGTTCATTCATATCTGTATGTTGACACTGATTACTTGTAATATTTTGCTTGCATATTATATTATACATTTCATCTACTAAAGCAATCATTTTAGTTGTGTTTTCGTCTACTTGTTGCTGTGTTGGTAAAACACCGTTTTCACATTGTTTTTTGAACTCATTCTCAAGTGGGTCCGCCTTTTCTCTCCACATAGGTTTAAACAAAGGATAGTCTTGCTCTATTGCATATTGTAAACGCTCAAATTTCCACCACAGGCTCTCTTCTTCAAATTTTTCTTTTGCATAGCTTACACACTTTGGTAAAATCGTGTTCATAGTAAAAGGTGCAAAAATAGAAAGGCATGGGCATGCAAACGCATTCCAAATTATTACATCGCCCTCTTTTTTTAGTTCTACATGTGTTGCAGCAGCTGTTTTGCTTGCAGTATCTGTCATAGCATGCATGCAAATAGAAACGTGTAGCCCATCCGCCGGACTCCAACGTGGTTCTATAATTTCACCTTCAAAATGGTCGCGTTGAATAGTGCGCATTGTATCAATAGTAATATCACCTTTGTTTGCATTTAACAATTTATTTAAGCGCATAAACCTTGGATGCGCTGCTCGGTGTTTTACTGACATCACTGTATATGCCTTTGCCCAGTTAAATGGTACATCTTTGCTTATAAACCCTTGTTCATATGCATATTCTTTAACGTCACCGCTATCTTCATCCCATTCCTCTTCAATTGAATAACAATTAGAAATTCCAGCAACATCTTTTACTTTTTTTGCAACCCATTTGCGTCTAAATGTCTCAAGTATCCACGCTTCATTTTTATCAGCAATCAAAAACAAATTGTTATATTTGTGTTCCATGCCAACAGCTGCATTTCCGCCTTGACCATGTTTTTCAAGCAAATCAGTAATTACATGAAGAGCTTCATACGCAGTTTTTCCTCTTTCCAGACCAAGTCGTAGCAAATCCATGCCTAACAATCCATTTTGCTGTTCTACATCTTGCCTTGCCCAAACGGCTTCATTACCAATAATAACATTATGTTCATTTATTCCATGTTCAAAACCCCATATCCAATATGGTGTAGACCCCATTACTTTATAAGTATGTTCTACCTGTGGAATTTCTATGTAGGTGCATTTTACTGTAGTATTGTTTTCATGATCTTGTGCTTCATACACTATTAACGGTTGTGGCTCTGTAATAGGTCTATCACTATTTTTCGCAAAAATCACATTTCCACTTTTTGTACTATTGCCAAGTGCGACCATTGTATCGCAAGAATATATGCTCAAAATAAAACCTCCTCTAAAATTGTTTTTTAATTATATCAATTTTTTTAATTATTTTCATTGTTACAGAAAACAAAACGAGGCACAATATATGTTACACAGAACCATCACAAGAACATTTTAGTATTTCTATTCAACTATTTGTACATATATTACAAATTTTAATTCGTATACTTTCACTTTAGTTTTTCGTCGCAAGTTTATACGTTCTGTCTAAATATTTATAATTGTCTTGGACTTAATCTTTTAACACAGTCTGGGTTTCTTAGTTTATAATTAGGTGCTAAAGTCATTATATTCAATTTTCTTAAATCCAAAACTATCGACATGATGCTAGTTTATAGCTCCATCAATTTTGAACAAACACTGTTTTAAAACT
>CAYJJB010000091.1:0-3092 GCA_964370405.1 uncultured Eubacteriales bacterium
GTTTATATCCAATATCATATGGTGACGGTGGAACAAATGGCTTAGAACCTGAATACACCACGCCACTTTGGACAATGTCATCGCTTAAAAAATGCGTAGAAACCGCCGATAAATACGGCTTTGACGGTAAAGAAGAAATACAAAAGCTTTTTGACAAAATGATGAGTCGTTATAAAGAAACTATAGTGAGGGACAGAAGATTTACAAAAGACGGACTGCCATTTGTTCCCACAAGTTTGCTTACCGAGGAAGAATTTGCCGAAAGAGTTGAAAATTTTGAAAAATATAATGTTGACGGTGAGGTCTGCAACTGGGGTGGATATAATCCACTTACAGGCACATGGACTTTAGCACAGGTCATAACACCGGGAGAACTATTTTCTGCAAACGACCCCATAGTCACAGAGTTTGCCGACCTGCTTGAAAGTCTTGACAAAACACAAGGCATACCCGAAGCTAGTGGGTGGATGTCTGATGGAACAGTATGGGGTTATGGTTCAATGTTTTACGGACAAGTAATGCTGTATGCAGGGCGTGCCGAAAAAGCAATGGATTATATATATGCTTTTGCAAACCATGCCGCACCGTCGAGAGTTTGGCGAGAAGAACAGGCGATAACAGGTACAAATCATTCTGGAATTTGGGGTGATATGCCACATAACTGGGGTTCTGCGGAATTTATTAGGCTTATAAGAAATATGTTAGTGTTTGAAAAATCTGACAGCCTTTATATTTTAGATGGTTTAGGAGAAGAATGGTTACCCACAGATGACTGTGATTTAATACTTGACAAAACTCCGACAAAATACGGCGCAGTGTCGATTAATATGAAAAAACAAGACAAAAATGTCTATGTGACAAATATAAAATTTGAACTGTTTGATACTCCGAAAGAAATAAAAATTCGTATTCCAAATGGCTTTAAAGTTAAGGGAGAAGTCGCCCAGTACATAACAATAAGTAATGAGCAAAATAGGGTAAGTTTTGAGATGGAAAGGGTGTAAATTATGACAAGTAAAGATTTAGTAGTAAGTTTTTTTGAGGAAGTTTACAATAAGCATAATGCCCAGTGTATTTTACAGTCTTATTCAAAGGATTATAAAGAGCATCACAAGGGTGGAGCCAGCTCTGCCATGGATGCTGTAAATATTATTAAAAGCACATACAAGACATTTCCAGATATATCGGTAATTATTAACGATGTGATAGAGGAAAATGATTTAGTAGCGACACGCCTTACTTTTACAGCGACACAAAAAGGCGAGTTTATAGGAGTAAAACCCACAAACAAAACTATTAGCTTTGAAGCAATGGAGTTTTTTAAGATAGAAAGCGGAAAAATAGTAGAGTCTTGGGGAGCATGGCCTCTTTATGAGATTATAAAAAAGCTATCCTAGTACATGCTTATTCGGTGATGGAAGTGAAAAGCAAAAAGCGTTAGTGTTTGACCCTTGTGAAAATGGTATGTGGTTTAACAAGTTCACAACTGCTATGACATCTGAAGATGGCAAAGAAATTGTATTAATTTATGCAATTCCAACAACGAAACCAGACGATTTTATGATTGTAAAAACGGAGAAAATCTAAGTGACAAAAATATGAATTATAACAAAAACATCAAAAACACGCATGAAAAGTCTGTTTTTGATGTTTTTGGAAGTGCTTTATTTAAGTAGAAAATGAATGATTTTGATTGCCACACCGAAAGGTTTGGCAATTTTTACGTACATTAGTTTTTATTAGGTTTTAGAAGCTCATTCTAGTAAAAATAATACAGTGTAAGGGTGTTGACGCCGGGGTGCTTTTGTGTTATATTGGTATCAATAAATTGATACGGAGGGTGACATGGATAAGAAAAAAGAACTACTTATTAAACTGACAGAATTATCAGAGCAAATAAGGCACAGCAAAAGAGATCACAGTAAACATAATCATAAGGAAAAACACGTTAAACAGTTAAGCGATGAATGCAGCAAAACACATAGAGGTGGCAAGGGTAGAGGGAAAAACAAATTATCCTTTACAGCAAAAAGAACTATTTGCATTTTGCTACAAGAAGAAAGTATAAATCAAAGAAGTATTTCAAAAATGCTTGGTGTAAGTGCACAAACAGTTTCAGAAATGATAAAAAATCTTGAAAGTAAAGAGTTAATACTTAAAACACAAGGTGAAATTAACAACGAAAATATCATTAGCTTAAGTGAAAAGGGAAAAGTGGCGGCACTTGAAGCAAGTAAAAGAATGGATGAAAGAGCTACCATGCTTTTTGAAAATATTTCAGATGAGGAACTTGACACTTTATATAATATACTGGATAAAATAAGCCAAAACAATTTGGGAGATTAAGGGAGGTTTTATATGGGATTACTTAAGAAATACTGCAAACCTCATACACTTAAAATAACGATTGCGCTTATACTTAAAGCGATTTCAACGGGTTTTACATTGTTTTTGCCATGGGCATTTGCTTATCTTGTGAATGAAATTGTTCCGCTTAAATCAAATCAAATGTTACTAGTTTGGGGCGCTGTTATGATAATTGCTGCCTTGGGTACAATGTTATTAAGTTTGCTTGCAACTCATTTAAGTGTAAACTTCGGTGTGAATATATCAAAGGAAATTAGAGAAGATGTTTTTAAAAAATCATGCGTTATGGACTGTGAAAAAATTGATGAGTTTGGAATATCGTCGGTAGTATCAAGGCTTACCACAGACATTGCGAGCATACAAATGTTTTTGTCAAAAATAATGACAAAGGGTACGGCTACCATACTTACATTTATAGGAAGTCTTTTGTCAGTCACAATTTTGGATTTAAGACTTGCTGTTATAATGTTTATGATTGTTCCACTTATAGCCGTGACGGTTTACTTTACGACAAAAATAGGATATAAAAGATTTAAAGAAACAAAAAAGGTGAATGATAGCTTAGTAAAAGTTATAAGAGAAAATGTAATAGGAATTAGAGTTATCCGAGCGCTTTCAACATTTGACAGAGAGAAAAATAACTTTGATAAAGTAAATGATTTGCTTTACAAAAAAAATATAAGTGCTTCTGTGGTGGATGTTATAGGAACACCTTGTATGAGATT
>CAYJJB010000091.1:3102-6701 GCA_964370405.1 uncultured Eubacteriales bacterium
TTGGTATGGTGGCAACACTTATGGCAGGCGCATATTTTGTACGTGAGTCGCAAAGTGATGTTGCATCACTAATTGCATTCATGAGCTACTTTACCATGGTTCTTACATCACTTATAGGCATAGGTCAGTTATTTAATATGTATGCAAAATGTGCAGCTGCAGCAAGTAGAATTTCAGAGGTTTTAAATACCGAAAATAGAGAATATAAAGACAGTCCAAAAGAAGCAAAGCAAGATAATTTCATCGAGTTTAAAAATGTAAGTTTTTCTTATGGTGATAATTTAGATGTGCTTAAAAATATATCTTTTACTGTGAAAAAAGGAGAAACTTTAGGCATTATAGGTTCGACAGGCTCTGGAAAATCTACAATAATAAGCCTTATTTTAAGATTGTACGAGCCAGACAGCGGAGAAATTTTTCTTGAGGGAAATCCGATAAATGATTACTCTAAGGAAGCTCTTTATAAAAAATTTGGAGTAGTTTTCCAGTCTGATATTATCTTTCAAGAAAGTGTCAGTGAAAACATAGCCTTTGGCAGAAACATTTCACAAGAACAAATAATAAGTGCAAGTAAAACAGCACAGGCAAAAGCATATGTCGATAAACTGAAAGAGGGATATGACACACTTATAAATATACGAGGTCAAAATATGAGTGGTGGTGAAAAGCAAAGAATGTTAATATCAAGGGCAATAGCAGGAAATCCGAAAATTTTGATACTAGACGATGCGACCAATGCACTAGACTATAAGACAGATGCAAATTTGCGCAAAGCACTATCAAGTGATTATAATGAAACTACAAAAGTGTTTGTATCACAAAGAGTTGCCACTATAATTAATGCAAATAAAATTTTAGTTCTTGATAAGGGTGAGGTGATAGCACAGGGAAGTCATGATGATCTTACTAAGGGCTGTGATATCTATAGCAAAATAAGTGAAGCGCAACTTGGCGATAGTGCGCTTTACGTATAAGGAGGGTAATGATGAGACCAATAGGGAAACAAAATGTTGAAGTAATCAAAAGGACAAGAAAACAAAACTATTCAACGCTTGTAAGACTTTCAAAATATCTTGCAAAATATAAATTTATAATAATAGGCGCATTCGCTTTAACCTTGCTTTCAAATGCCTTTTCATTATACGCACCACAGCTTACAGAAAAAGTAATTTCAATGATTGAAATGCCACTGGCGCAGATAAATTTAAACAATGTAATGTCATTTGGGGTAATAATGGCAATCTTTTATGTCGCTACATTTTTACTTAGTATCTTGCTGTCTTACATCATGCTAAGATTGAGCCAAAATATAGGTCGCAATTTAAGAAAAGATATATTTGTAAAATTTGATAAGTTACCTGTATCGTATTTTGACACACATCAAACAGGTGACACAATAAGTAAATTTACTTATGATACTGACACAGTGTCGGCAACACTTGGAAGTAATTTTATAAGCATTTGCACAAGCATTATCACCTTGGTAGGCGCTTTTATAATGATGATACTTTCTAATTTTACTTTGATGACAAGCGTGTTCATTGCAATACCAATTTCGCTTGCAATAGGCGTGTTTTGGACGGTGAAGGTAAGAGGTTTTCATCGAGAAAAATCGAAAAAATTTGGCGAACTTAACGGTTTTGTTGAAGACAAAGTGACAGGACATAAAACCATAAAAATATATGGTCAACTTGAAAATATATTAAACAAGTTCAAGGCGAAAAATGAGCAATGGGGTAAAGCGCATTATAAATCCGAGTTTGCAGGCGGAGGCTCACTTAGGGCGGGACTTATGTTTGTATCGAATATTACAACTGCTACAATCTATGTTCATGGCTGTTTTATGCTATTATCAGGCAGCATAAGCCTTGCGGAAATTTCTGCATTTATACTATATGCAAAAATGTTTACAGGTGTGTTAAATGAGATTACATTCATACTGGCGGATTTGCAGTCTGCACTGGCTGCCTCGGACAGGGTATTTGCATTTTTAGACGAAAAGGAAGAAAAACAAGACAGAAAGAGCGATGTAATGCCAGTTGATTTAAAGGGTGAAATTAGATTTAGCGATGCAAACTTTAGCTATAATAAGGACAGGCAAATTTTAAAAAATATAAACATATCCGTAAAAGAAAATGAAGTTATTGCAATTGTGGGTAGCACAGGTGCAGGAAAAACAACACTTATAAACCTGTTAATGAGATTTTACCATTTGAATTCAGGTGGGGTTTATATTGATGGTGTAAATATTGAGGATATGAATATACGAAATGCAAGAAAATCTGTTGCAATGGTACTGCAAGAAGCTTGGCTTTTTGGAGGCACAATTTTTGAAAATATAATATATTCAAAACCCGATGCAACAAAAGAAGAAGTTATAGAAATTGCAAAATCAATTTCGCTACACGAGTCTATTATGTCTTTGCCCAGTGGGTATGACACTGTAATAAATGAAAGCAGTGTAAATATTTCAGCAGGACAAAAACAGCTTATTACTATTGCAAGAGTTATGCTTTTAGATGCAAAAATACTTCTTTTAGACGAGGCAGCTTCAAATGTTGATTCATTGACAGAGCTTGATATTCAAAACTCAATGAAAAAACTAATGCAAAACAAAACCACATTTGTAATAGCGCATAGACTTTCCACTGTTAGAAATGCAGATAGAATAATTGTTATTGAAAACGGTGAAATAATTGAAATAGGAACGCATGACGAGCTACTATTAAGCGGAAAAAATTACGCAAAACTTTATAACTCGCAATTTGAAAATGTCACGGTTGCGTAAATATTAAAAGAGGTATTTATGAAAAATATAGAGAATTTAATTAAAGAAATGAGTATATTAAGAAGAAATCAAAAATTTCAAAAAAACACGGTGATAAAGAAAGGAAATTATTTGCATTCCGGAGAATTATCTGTTGTGGATTTTATAGACAGATATGAAAGTGAGACAAGTGAAAATCCTACTCTTGTAACTATAAGTAAATCGCTGTCGCTCTCTCAGGCCACTGTAACAGTGCTTGTCAATAGATTAATTGATAAAAAACTAGTTGAAAAAACTCCAAGCGAGGCAAATAAAAGTCGAAAATTAGTTTCATTAACTAAAGAGGGTATTGCTCAACTTGAAAGAAGAAGGCAAAGTGAACTAGATAGAATAATTGCAATTTCGCAATATATTGGTGAAGAAGATGCACAAATATTAACTAAAATATTATCAAAAATAAATAAATTTTATGAGGATAATACAAATTTAACTTGAAATTAACAAAGTGCTTGACATTTATTATTTTATTGTGATACAGTATTAGCGGCAACTAACTTAGTAGTGCTAATGCTTAGAACGGCACTTTTAGAAGGAGAATTATAATGAGTCCAAAAGACGCTATGAAAAATAGAAAACACATATCACAAATGAAAGAAGATATACTAAACTTTTGCGAATTACAACCTAATATTGAGGTTGCAGTGGCAAACGATACACAGTTTCCTTTTATTGAAAAGGCTAATTATAAATACATAGGCGGAAAGCACATCTTACTTTTAGTAGGCGTGTCTGCACTTTTAAATGTAGTAAAAGACGGTGACAAAATATCTGG
>CAYJJB010000092.1:0-6651 GCA_964370405.1 uncultured Eubacteriales bacterium
GCGGAGCGGTAAAGCTTTAAGGGAGAATAGACATGGAAAATAATAAAATACTTAGTGTAAAAAATTTAAATATAAGATACGACGCACCGCGCGGCAAAGTTCAAGCGGTGACTGATGTAAGTTTTGACATACATCAAGGCGAGTTTTTTGGTCTTGCAGGTGAGTCGGGCTGTGGCAAGTCAACAATTGCATTTGCAATAATGCGCCTTTTAAAGGGTGCTGCAGAAATTCCAAATGGTGAAATAGAATTTAAAGGCAAAAACATTTTGGTATTTGGCAAGGAAGAACTTAGACTTTTTAGGTGGGAAAAAACCTCAATGGTGCTTCAAAGTGCCATGAACAACTTAAACCCTGTAATAACAATAAAAAGCCAGCTTACAGATGCTATTTTGGCACATGAAAAAGTGAGCAAAGAAGAAGCGACAAACAGGGCAAAAGATTTACTAAGGCTTGTAAATATTGACCCAGAGAGAATAAAAGCATTTCCGCACGAGCTTTCAGGTGGCATGAGGCAAAGGGTGGTAATTGCAATGGCGCTAGCGCTTAAACCAGATTTAGTTATTTTTGACGAGCCAACAACGGCACTTGATGTTGTTGTGCAGTATAATATCATTAAAAGAATAAAAGAGCTAAAGGCAAAGATGGGCTTTTCGGTGCTGTTTATCACACACGACTTGCCACTTATGCTTGAAATGTGCGATACAATAGCTATAATGTATGCAGGAAGAATGGTGGAAATAGCAGGAGTTGACAAACTGCTTCACAGTGCAAAACATCCGTATACAAAAGGTCTTTTAAATGCATTCCCATCTCTTGTAGGACCTAAGAAAAAACTTAAAGGAATAGGCGGAAGCGTGCCAGACTTAATTACGCCGCCTCCAGGATGTCTTTTTTATGACAGGTGCTATAAAAAGGCGGATATGTGCAGAAAAGCTGTGCCAGAACTTGAAAAAATTGCGGAAAATCATTTGTGCGCATGCTTAAATAAAGAAGAGGAGGTGAGTGTATGAGTACAAAAAATAATGTAGCGGTTGAATTTAAAAATGTAAAAAAATATTTTGAAGTAAAAAAAGGCTTGTTTGGAAAAAAAGCTTTAAAGGCGGTAGATGATGTTAATTTTACAATTTATAAAGGCGAAATAGTTGCATTTGTAGGTGAATCGGGCTGTGGAAAATCAACAATTGCCAAAATGCTTTGCAAAATACACGAGCCTACCGACGGACAAATTATAGTTGACGGCGAAAATCTAGCGGGTAAAATGAGCAAGGCTGAAACCGAGAAGTTTAGAAAGAAAATTCAAATGATTTTCCAAGATCCATTCGGTTCACTCAATCCTGCGCACAAAGTAAGCTATATAGTTGGAAGGGCGGTTGAAATTCACTTTCCAAAAATGTCAAAGGCAGATGTACATAAAAAAGTGGTAGAGCTTTTTGAAACCGTTGGACTTACACCTGCAGAGGATTTTATGGAAAAACATCCAGGACAGCTTTCAGGTGGTCAAAGGCAAAGGATAGTTATTGCACGTGCATTGGCGGTTGACCCATCAATAATAGTCGCCGACGAACCCACGTCTATGCTAGATGTTTCAATAGGCATTGAAATCATGAATTTAATGCTTGAGCTTAAAGAGAAAAAAGATATTACATATATGTACATCACACACAACCTTGCCTCTGCAAGATATATGGCAGACAGAATGGTTATTATGTATGCAGGAAACAGTGTTGAGCAAGGTCTTATAGATGAAGTAATAGAAAAACCACTGCATCCATATACAATACTGCTGCTCTCAAGTACACCAGAGCCGTTTAGGGAAGAAATAATTGAAATAAATGCAGGAGAGCAACTTCCGGACCTTACAGGTGACATGAATTGTTGTCCGTTTGAAAAAAGGTGCCCTAAAGCTACAGACAGGTGCAAAAAGCAAAAACCGCCTATTTATCGTGTAGGAAACAGAGAGGTTAAGTGTTTCCTTTATGAAAATGCGGAAAGTGAAAATGACTGCAATATAGATGTAAGCATTTATAAATAAGGAGGGATAACTTTGGATAAAAGACCAAATTATATAATCATTATGACAGACGACCAAGGGTATGGCGACCTATCTTGCATGGGAAATACAGATTTTTTAACACCAAATATTGACTCACTTGCAAAAAGTGGCGCAAGGTTTACAAATTGGTATAGCGGAAGTCCTGTGTGCTCTCCTTCAAGAGCTTGCCTGCTTACGGGCAGATATCCTGGAAATGCAGGGGTTAGAGCAATTCTTGCAGGGCACAGAAAGGCATCAGGTCTTACACCAAAAGTTCCAACTTTGGCGTCTGCCCTAAAAAAAGAGGGCTACAAAACCTCTCTTGTTGGCAAATGGCATTTGGGTCTTAAGGACGAGTGCCTTCCACAAAATAATGGATTTGATGAGTTTTATGGCTTTATGGCAGGTTGTGTGGATTATTATTCTCATATCTTTTACTGGGGCATGGCAGACGGTAAAACAAATCCTACCCACGATTTATGGGAAAACGGAAAAGAGATAAATGAGGACGGCAAATATCTTACCGAGCTCATAACGCAAAGAGCGGTAGAACAAATTAGGTGCTGTAAGGACGACGACAAACCTATGTTTATGTTTGTGGGATATAATGCGCCTCACTACCCAATGCACGCACCCAAAAAATATACCGACCGCTTTAAACATCTTCCATGGGATAGGCAAATCATGGCGGCAATGATTTCTGCGGTGGACGACGGTGTTGGCGATATAATTGATGAACTAAAAAGAAATGGAATGTATGAAAATACCTGCATTTTCTTCCAAAGTGACAATGGACCATCAAGAGAATCACGAAACTGGCTTGACGGAACACCAGACCCATATTATGGCGGACAAGCAGGAGGGCTTAAAGGCCATAAGTACAGCTTGTTTGAGGGCGGTATAAGAGTACCCGGCATAATGTCGTGGCCTGCGGCAATTCCGCCAGAGCAAGTTTTAGACGAGCCTTGCGGAGCAATGGATGTATTTCCAACATTTTTAAATTTTAGCGGTGTGGACACAAGCGAGTATGAAACAGACGGTTGTGATATTTCGGGTGTTTTGATAAATAAAGAAAAAAGTCCACATGAATTTATTTATTGGGAAATGGACGCACAAACTGCTGTAAGGCATAAAAATTACAAGTTAGTTTTAAACGGCAAGCTAGTAGAGGGCGAAGCTGTGCAGGATGAAGTGTTTTTATCAAACTTAGAAGAAGACCCGTCAGAAAAAAATAATTTGGCAAAGAAAAATCCTGAAATGACAAAATTTTTAACAGAAAAAGCACTTGCTTGGCGAGAAGAACTTGAAAAAAATTGGGACGAAAAATTTGCAGATAATTATAAAAATTTAACTTAAAGAGGTGACACTATGAGGGCAATAATGGTAATGTTTGACTCGCTTAATAGGCATATGTTAAATAACTATGGCTGTAAAGAGTCGATAACACCTAATTTTTTAAGGCTTGAGGAAAAAACAGTAAAATATCAAACCTGCTATGCGGCAAGCCTTCCTTGCATGCCTGCAAGACGAGAGCTTCATACAGGCAGATACAATTTTTTACATAGAAGCTGGGGACCTATGGAGCCGTTTGATGACTCCATGCCACAAATGTTAAGCCAAAACGGAATACATTCTCACCTTGTAAGCGACCATGGTCACTACTGGGAAGACGGCGGAGCAACATATCACACACGCTACAGCACATGGGAGTGCCACAGAGGTCAAGAGGGCGACCCATGGAAAGCGGTAGTAGGTGGAATAGAGGATAAAAATCCTAATTTAACTAAGTTTAAAGGCTATAGAGAAAAACTTTATAAGCAAGACAATATAAACAGAAGCTTTGTTAAAAATGAAGAGGACTTCCCACAAAATAAAACCTTTGAGGGCGGACTAGATTTTCTTAAACAAAATCACGATAAAGATAACTGGTTTTTACATTTAGAATGTTTTGATCCACACGAACCATTTTTTAGCAGTGAAAAATTTAGGGAGATGTATCCCACAACTTATAAAGGCGAAAGGTACGACTGGCCTGACTATGCACCCGTAAAAGAGAGCGAGAGCGAGGTTATGGAAGCAAGACGTGAATACATGGCACTGCTTACCATGTGTGATTACAGCCTTGGGAAAGTGCTTGACTTTATGGATGAGCATGATATGTGGGAAGACACTATGTTAATAGTAAATACTGACCACGGATATATGCTGGGCGAGCACGGATTTTGGGCAAAAAATTATATGCCCTTATATGAAGAAATTACACATATACCGCTATTTGTTTGGGATCCACGCACAAAACAAAAAGGTATAAGCTGTAAGAGCCTAGTGCAAAGTATTGACTTGCCCGCAACAATTTTGGGGCTTTTCGGCATAGAAAAACCAAAAGATATGCTGGGACAAGACATAATAAATACAGCCGATAATAAGGATATAAGGCAGGCGGCGCTGTTTGGAATACACGGCTCTCACCTTTGTGTAACAGATGGACGATACGTATACATGAAATCGCCAAACCCAGACTATCCCTCAATGCAGTACACACTTATGCCGACAAACATGGTAGGATTTTTTTCACAGAAATCAATTAAAACCATGCAAAGGCAAGAGGCGTTCTCCTTTACAAAAGATATGCCCGTAATGAAAATGGAAGCATTCCCAACATTTCCTCCACTATTTGGCGATTTGCTGTTTGATTTAAAAGAAGACCCAAATCAATACGCGCCGATAGAAGACAAGGAAATTAAAGAGAAAATGCAAAATTATATGAAAGAGCTCTTAAAAGAAAACGACGCACCAAAAGAGCTATATGGCAGATTTTCACTACAAACTTGATAAATTTTCCCCTTAAAAGCAAACCTCAGCTAAGCCGAAGCTGAGGTTTTGCTTTTTGCAGCTAGCTTGACTTTTTACTGCTTTTATATTAAAATTACAAAGAAGTTAGTTTTTGCTAACTTTGTCGATTTAAAGGATATATTAAAATACTAAACTGAAGTGTTAAGGCAGGGTTATAAATGATAAATAAAAGCTTAATAAAAGCAGTGCCAGATGCTTCTTCGCATATTGTAAAAAATGTACAGAGCTGTTACAATATGCTAATGAAAGAATTGAAAAGTGTCCTTTTAAGGAAAGTAAGACATTTTGCTCTAACTGTAAGGTGCATTGCTACAAAAATGAAATGAGAGAGAAAATTCGAACTGTTATGCGCTATTCAGGGCCTATTATGATATTTTATCATCCGATAACAGCTATTAAACATGTACTGTCTGCAAGAAAAGAGAGGCTAAATAAAAAGTGAGTATTAAAAAAATATTATACCTTTGCATAGGTTTTATAGGTCTTGGCTTAGGCGCTGTAGGTGCAGTACTTCCACTACTTCCGGCGTTTCCCTTTCTGCTTCTTGCCGCTTTTGGTTTTGGCAAAAGCAGTGAAAAACTTGATAAATGGTTTAAAAATACAAAGTTATATAAAAACAATTTAGAAAGCTATGTAAAAGGACAGGGCATGACAGTAAAAACAAAAGTGAAAATAATGATAACTGTCACAACTTTAATGACCATAGGTTTTATAATGATGAATGCAGTGCCTGTTGGGCAAACAGTTCTTTTCTTTGTTTGGATGTTCCATTTAGTGTATTTTTCATTTATAGTAAAAACAATAAAAAATTAGAAAGTAGGAAATAAACATGTCAGAACATAATCATTCACACGGCTGCGGCTGTGGCACACACTCACATAAAGGCTGTGGCTCGCACGGCAATTGCTGTGGAAAACACAAAAATACAAGTATAAACGATATAAGTGATACAGAGCATCACTTTTTAAAACACCTTTTGGAGTATAAATTTTTGCCAGTGTCAAGATTTATTGTGAAAAGCAGTAAGGAGCATGATTTTGCAAATATCGCACTTTCACCCGTTTTTATAATTGACATAAAAGACAGTATGGAAGAAGTGAAAAATGTTGGCAAAAAACTTAGAAAACTAGAGGATTTGGGGCTTATAACAATAGATTATGATATACCACTAAAAGGATATTCTTACGAGGAATACCATGCCTCAGAAATTTATGCTTACTTTAAAGAAACAGTAAATGAAGTAAAAGGTAAAGAGGGCTTTTTAGGTGATATCCCAACTATTGAGTGTGGAAGCATTGCACCAACAGATAAATGTGTGCAAATTTTAAGCTGATTTAATAAAAATGTTCTTAAACCCACAAAAGCAAAAAAATGGAGAAGTGTATTTTTATTTGCAAACTATCAAATAAAAAGCAAACATTCATTATAGCTTCTCATGACTTTGAATTTTTAGCATCAACTTGCACACACATTTGTGTATTAGATAGAGGTGAGCTTAAAAATTTCTTTAAGCTTGATGAAAACACACTGTGCTCGTTGCTGACACTTTTTAAATAAAAAACTACATAGTCGGCTTTATTGAAAATTTACTCTTGTTTTTTACAGACTTATTGTTTTAATTCTTATTATCGTTGAAAAGTAAGCAGAATTAGTTTATAATTAAAATACAAATTGACCCGATTTTTGTAAAACTAATTACACACCATTTCATAAGGAGTGCTTCACTTGTATTATTTAATTGATTTTGAAAACGTGCCTGAAACTGC
>CAYJJB010000093.1:0-6613 GCA_964370405.1 uncultured Eubacteriales bacterium
GCTTTATAAGCTGTAAGTCTTTCTCTTTTAACTTCTTTAATTTCTTTAATTGCATCAAGGTCAATGCCCTCTGCATCATAAATCCAACCTGTTGAGTCAGACATAGTAACAACTTTAGCACCCAGTTGATATGCTTTTTCAGCAGCGTAAATAGCAACATTACCAGAACCTGAAATAACAACTGTTTTATCTTTAAAGCTGTGTCCGTTTGCTCTAAGCATTGCGTCTGTAAAGTAAAGTAGTCCATAACCTGTAGCTTCAGTTCTTACTAAAGATCCGCCATAATTTAGACCTTTACCAGTTAAAACGCCTTCATAGATATTTTTAAGTCTTTTATATTGACCGTACATAAAGCCGATTTCTCTAGCGCCAACACCAATATCGCCTGCAGGTACGTCTGTGTCAGCACCAATATGTTTTGAAAGTTCAGTCATAAAGCTTTGGCAAAAAGCCATAACTTCTCTGTCTGATTTGCCTTTTGGATCAAAATCAGAACCACCTTTACCGCCTCCTATTGGAAGACCTGAAAGTGAGTTTTTAAAGATTTGCTCAAAACCTAGGAATTTAATAACACCAAGATTTACAGATGGGTGAAAACGAAGACCACCTTTGTAAGGACCGATTGCAGAGTTAAACTGCACACGGTAACCACGGTTAACTTGAACTTTACCGCTGTCATCAACCCATGGCACTCTAAACTTAATTTGGCGCTCAGGCTCAGTAATTCTCTCTAAAATTCCAGCTGCTTCGTATTGAGGATTAGCCTCAATAACAGGCTCTAAAGATGTAAGTACTTCTGTTGCTGCTTGAATAAATTCAGGCTCGCTTGAGTTTAGTCTTTTTAATTCTTCCAGTTGTTTTTTTACATAAGACATTATGATTACCTCCAAAATTATTTATGCACGCATAAATTTAATAATTAACTGTTAATAAGTTTAGCATAAATATATAAGTTTTTCAAGTCTTAAATAACAAAAAAGTGTAAATTTTGAATTTTTTATGAAATGATACTGCAAAAACCGCTTACAAATCCAATGAAATTGGATGAATTTAATCAATAAGTGAATGATGACACCATTGTTCTTGCATATGGGGAAAACTTGACAAAACTTGTATTTTTATATAAAATTACTATGTATCAATATATCAGTCAAGTATAAAAAAGGAGTACGATATGTCAAAGTTAAATTATGAATCACCACTTTCTTCAAGATATGCCGACAAGGAGATGAAATATCTTTTTTCACCGGACATGAAGTTTAAAACATGGAGAAAACTTTGGATAGCACTTGCAAAAGCTGAAATGGAGCTTGGACTTCCTGTGACCAAAGAGCAAGTTGAAGAACTTGAAAAATTTAAAGACGATATTAATTATGAAGTGGCTGAGGCCAAAGAAAAAGAAGTAAGACATGATGTTATGAGCCATGTTCACGCCTATGGAGAACAATGCCCTACAGCTATGCCAATTATACATTTAGGTGCAACTTCTTGTTATGTTGGTGATAATACAGACATAATAATTATGACAGAGGCGCTTAAAATTGTTAGAAACAAGATTGTAAAAGTAATTAGAATTTTATCCGATTTTGCGTTAAAATATAAAGATTTACCAACATTAGGATTTACACATTATCAACCAGCACAGCCTACAACAGTAGGTAAAAGAGCTACACTTTGGATACAAGAACTTTTACTTGACTTAGAAGATGTTGAGCATCAAATTTCTAAAGCAAAACTTTTAGGTTCAAAAGGTACAACAGGTACACAAGCAAGCTTTTTAGAGCTATTTGATGGCGACCACGAAAAAGTAAAAGAACTTGATAAAAAAATTGCAAAAGAGATGGGATATGAGAGCTGCTATGCAGTGTCGGGCCAAACGTATTCAAGAAAAGTAGATTATCAAATCTTATCAATTTTAAGTTCAGTTGCGCAAAGTGCAATGAAATTTTCAAATGATATAAGACTTTTGCAAAATTTAAAAGAAATAGAAGAGCCATTTGAAAAAAGCCAAATAGGTTCATCTGCAATGGCGTATAAAAGAAATCCTATGAGATCTGAAAGAATTTCATCACTTGCAAGATATGTTATGGTAGATGCATTAAACCCTGCAATAACAGCAGCTACACAGTGGTTTGAGAGAACTTTAGATGACTCTGCAAATAAAAGAATTAGTGTACCAGAAGCTTTCCTTGCAACAGACGCAGTTTTAAACCTTTATATGAATGTGTCTGATGGTCTTGTTGTATACCCAAAGGTAATAGAACAAAGGCTTTTAAGAGAACTACCCTTTATGGCTACAGAAAACATAATGATGGATGCTGTAAAACTAGGTGGCGACAGACAAGAGCTTCATGAAAAAATTAGAGTGCACTCAATGGCAGCCGGAAGAGTTGTAAAAGAAGAAGGTGGGGAAAACGATTTACTAGAGCGTATAGCAAATGACGAAAGTTTCCCTGTAAATATGGAACAATTAAAAGAAATGATAGATCCTAAAAAATATGTTGGAAGAGCGCCTGAGCAGACAGAAGATTTCATAAATGAAGTGGTAAATGTTGTACTTGAAAAATACAAGGATTTAAATATGGAAACAGCACAGATTAATGTTTAATCAAAATAAAATTTAAAGCCGTTGGCGGCAGAATGGAGTTTAAGTTTATGTGCGGAATAGTAGGCTATATAGGAGATGGGCAGGCGACACCTTTTTTAATTTCTGGTCTTGAAAAACTTGAGTACAGAGGATATGATTCTGCAGGTGTTGCAGTTTATAATGACGGACAGATAAATGTTGTCAAGGCAAAAGGTAGACTTAAAGTGCTAGATGAAATCACAAAGGGTGGAGAAAATGTAAAAGGCAGTGTGGGAATAGGGCACACAAGATGGGCGACTCACGGTGCACCGTCTGATATAAACTCTCACCCTCAAACAAGCGTATCGGGCAAGTTTGCTGTGGTTCACAATGGAATTATTGAAAATTACCTTGAACTAAAAAATAGGCTTTTAAGAAATGGCGTAGAGTTTGTATCTGAAACTGATACGGAGGTAGTGGCACAGCTTTTAGAATATTATCACAAAGGTAATATAATGGAAACAATTTCAAAAGTAATAAGTAAAGTTGACGGTAGTTATGCTTTTGGAATTATTTGTGAGGACTATCCTGAAAGGATTTATGCAGTTAGAAAAGACAGTCCGCTTATAATAGGTGTAGGCGAGGGAGAAAACTACATCGCCTCAGACGTACCGGCAATTTTATCCAGAACTAAAAAGATTTATAGACTAAATGACGGTGAAATAGCTGTTTTAACAAAAGATAATATTGGATTTTTTAACAGTGACTTAGAATTTTTAGGAAAAAAAAGTGAAACTATAACTTGGGATATAGAGTCTGCTGAAAAAGGCGGATATGAGCATTTTATGATGAAAGAAATGATGGAACAGCCTGAGGTTGTAAGGAACACTATATCTCCAAGGATTAAAGATGGCGAAATTGTTTTAGATGATATAAAAATTTCAAAAGAATATTTGCAAAGTATAAACCGAATTGCAATTGTTGCCTGTGGCACAGCATATCATGTAGGCGTTGCAGCAAAATACGTGTTTGAAGAGTTTTTAAGAATACCTGTGGAGGTGGACGTTGCCTCAGAATTTAGATACAGAAACCCTGTAATTGATGAAAAAACCTTGGTAATAATAATAAGTCAATCAGGTGAAACCGCTGATACGCTTGCCGCACTTAGAGAAGCGAAGAAACGTGGGTCAAGGGTGTTATCTATAGTAAATGTTGTAGGTAGCACAATAGCAGCAGAGTCAGACGACACGTTTTATACATGGGCAGGTCCTGAAATTTCTGTTGCTTCCACAAAAGCATACAGCACACAACTTGTAGCAATAGATTTAATTGCACTGCATTTTGCAAAAGTTTTAAATACCTTAAGTGAGGATGTTTATAAGGCGCATGTAAATGATTTGCAAAGTTTACCTGAACTGATAGAAAAAACATTAATGGACAAAGAGAAAATTCAGTTTTTTGCAGCAGAGCATTTTAATTCAAATGATATGTATTTTATAGGAAGAAACCTAGATTTTGCAGTATCACTTGAGGCTTCACTTAAACTTAAGGAAATATCATATATTCACTCAGAGGCATATACAGGTGGTGAATTAAAACATGGACCTATTTCACTTATTGAAGATAATACGCTTGTTATAGCATTTGCAACTCATGGTGGACTATTTAATAAAATGATGTCTAATATCAAAGAAGTTAAATCAAGAGGTGCAACGGTCTTAGGCGTAATAATGGATGAAGAGGATAAAAAAACATTGGGTGATGAAGTAGATTTTCTATTTGAAATACCAAAAGTATCTGATTTTATGATACCATCACTTGCAGTGATACCTTTTCAAATGTTTGCATACTATGTTGCTTCTATGCGTGGTTGCGACATAGATAAACCAAGAAATTTAGCTAAATCTGTTACGGTTGAATAAGGAGTTTAGAATGGATTTTATAAAACTTGCAGAAAAAAGAATTAGTTGCAGATCATACGATAGTAAAAAAGAAGTCTTAAGAGATGATATTATAGAAATTTTAAGAGCTGGAACTTATGCTCCTTCAGCATGTAACTCACAGCCTTGGCGATTTGTAGTATGTGAGAAAGAAAATGCGAAAAAAATATCCTCATATATAATAAGAGAGGATTTAAAAATTAACCACTGGACAGTGGATGTACCTGTTTTTGTTATTGTGTGTGAGGAAAAAGTAACGCTGATGAAAAGTCTTAATGCAGAAGATCAGCAACACTATGCACAAATTGACATAGGCTCTGCGGCGACAAGTATTTGTCTTGCAGCAACTGATAAAGGTCTTGGAAGCTGTATTATTGGGGTTTTTGATGAAACCAAAATAAAAGCTCTTTTAAATATTCCAAATGAAGTAGTAATAAGAGCAGTTGTAGCCGTTGGGTACCCTAAAAATGATAATGTAGGAACAAAAGGAAGAAAACCAGAGTGTGAGAAAATTAGTTTTAACAAATGGTAAAATGGTCTTTTTTAGAAAGGAAGATTAATAACAATGAACACAAAAAAATCGTATAAAGAAGCGGTAGTTGTACTTGATTTTGGCGGTCAATACGCACAACTTATAGCAAGACGTGTCAGAGATCAAGGTGTATACTGTGAAATTAAATCTTATAAAACAGATATTAATGAGTTAAAAGATTATAAAGGAATAATTTTTACAGGCGGACCGAGTGTTGTATACGAAGAAACAGCACCAAAGTGCAAAAAAGAAATTTTTGAAATGGGCATACCTGTACTTGGAATTTGCTATGGCGCACAACTTATGGCGTATTTATTAGGTGGAAAAGTGGACAGTGCCGAGGTACGTGAATATGGAAATACTGAAGTAGAGTTTACTAATGATTCGAAAGTTTTTTCAGATATAGAAAAAAGCACATGCTGGATGAGTCATACTTACTATATCTCTCAAATGCCAGAAGGTTTTAAAACAACTGCAAAAAGCGAGTTTTGTCCATGTGCTGCAATGGAAAATGAAGATAAAAAGCTATATGCAGTACAGTTTCATCCAGAAGTTGAACATACCCACTGTGGTGAGAAAATTTTAAATAAATTCCTCTACAGTGTATGTGGATGCACAGGTGACTGGAAGATGTCATCGTTTGCAAAAACCACAATAGAGAACATAAAAGCACAAGTTGGCGACAAAAAAGTACTTTGCGGACTTTCAGGCGGAGTTGATTCATCTGTTGCAGCACTTTTAGTACATAATGCGATAGGTAAAAATTTAACATGCGTTTTCGTTGACCACGGCCTTCACAGAAAAAATGAGGGTGACATGGTTGAGGAAAAATTTAGAAAAGAATTTGACATGAATATAATAAGAGTAAATGTAGCCGATAGATTTTTAACAAAACTAGAGGGCGTGTCAGATCCTGAAACAAAAAGAAAAATCATTGGCGAAGAATTTGTAAGAGTATTTGAAGAAGAAGCGAGAAAAATTGGTGCAATTAATTTCTTATGCCAAGGTACAATTTATCCCGATGTAGTAGAAAGTGGAACGGGGGAGTCGGCGGTAATTAAAAGCCACCATAATGTAGGCGGACTTCCAGATGATATAGAATTTGAAGGGCTGGTAGAGCCTTTAAGAGATTTGTTTAAAGACGAAGTGAGAAGAGTAGGGCAGGAGCTTGGAATGGAAGAAAGCTTAGTGTGGCGTCAACCTTGCCCAGGACCCGGACTTGCCGTAAGAATTATGGGAGCAATAACAAAAGAAAGAATAAGCACATTACAAGACGCAGATGCAATTTTTAGAGAAGAAATAGCACTTGCCGGAATGCAAAGGGATGTAAACCAATACTTTGCAGTAATGACAGGAGCCAGAACAGTAGGCGTTATGGGAGATGAAAGAACCTATGGTGAAGTAGTAGCCCTAAGAGCCGTAACAACAACCGACTTCATGACAGCAGACTGGGCAAAACTACCAATGGATTTGCTAGGCAAAGTGTCAAATAGAATTGTAAACGAGGTAAAAGGGGTAAACAGAATAGTATACGACATAACCTCAAAACCACCTGCTACTATTGAGTGGGAGTAA
>CAYJJB010000094.1:0-4995 GCA_964370405.1 uncultured Eubacteriales bacterium
ACAGCTGTGTTTTTGGCATTTGCCTTTGGGCTTATTGCAAGACCGGGCGATAAATAGATTTTAGCAGCTATAAATAAAGCACGAAAACTTGATGGGGTAGAGCAGGTAGAACTGAGTGTTGTAAAAACTCAAGAAGCAGCACTTTCTCTTTATAAAAAAGTAGGATTTAAAGTTTATGCAGAAGAACCACATTCATTAAAATATAAAGGTGAATATTTTGATGAGTATTTTATGATGATTGCACTTTAACTGAAATGAAATTTATTGACCTGTTATCACCCGTTACTTATGAATAGTGGTAAATTTGGCGGATAAAGGGTCAAAACTGCACATAATATAAATATAATTATTATTAAACTAAGGCTTAAATACAAGGGTAAGGCTTTGCCATGTTTATAGTGGTGCAGTGCCGAAAATTGTCCAAAAGCAAGAGAAACAAGCAGTATTAAAATGTCAATTATCATTACATGGGCACCAAATGCACCCGTGTAAAAATAGTATAAAAATGGAATACTAATCATGCTTATTATAAGTGAGATTAATGTACAGCTAAGCCATAAATCGTCGTTTATGGCTTTATTCTTTACAAAATATATGCCCCACCATAAAAGTAAAGGGGCGGGTACTAGCTTCATATGCTCAAAAATACTTTCATTTACGGGAGCGAAAAGTCCTACTAAAATGAAATTATTTGACCATTCATAAATGCTGTGCATGATAAATCCCATTACAAATATAAGTATAATTCCTAGGAGGATATATTTTTCCTCTTTTTTTAATTTTGCAAACATAAATTTTTTCTCCTTATTGTAAATTTTGTTTTTTTATGATAATATTTTAAAAAATGTTTTGAAAGGTAAGTTTAAATGAGGACACTAGTAAGACGTATAAATGAGTGGGATGCGCCCACTATGCTAAAAATTTTAAAGCCGTATGTTGAAAAAACCAACTGTATCGAGGAAAGTGTTTTACCCACTACTGCTCAGTATGTTCAAAAAATTGATAAATACACCTATGGCAGAGGTTGGATAATGAGTGAAATAGACGGCAAAACAGCAGGGTTTTGTCTTTTAACAGAAAATAGATATGCACCTGATGATTTGTTTTCTGCGGAAATTGAAGTTTATGTAGGTGAAGATTATCTTAATAGAGGTGTAGGTTCTTCGCTTTATTCCTTAATGATAGATATTATGCAGTATGGAAATAAAAGAGAAGTATATGCAAGAATACCACTGCCAAATGACACAGCCGTAAACTTTCATAAAAAATGGGGATTTGAAGAGTTTGATAAAGAAAAGGAAGCTTTTGAAAAATTTGGTAAAAAACATGATGTAATAGTCTTGAAAAAAACACTAAATCCTGTAAATTATGATGTGCAAATACCTACAAAACCATATCTAATAAAATCAGCCGACTATGAGAAAGCCAGAATTAAGGCGGGGGATTTGATAAAAGAGATATAATATTGTTAAAAATTTATTTTGTCACTTGCTTTTTTTAATAAGTTAACTTATAATAAACTAGTATTAAACTATAAAATACTTTGGAGGAATAAGAAATGTTAGTATCTACAAAAGAAATGCTTAATAAAGCATACGAAGGTAAGTATGCAGTGGGTCAATTTAACATCAATAACCTAGAGTGGACAAAAGCTGTGCTTTTAACAGCTCAAGAAAATAACTCACCTGTAATCCTTGGTGTATCTGAGGGTGCTGGTAAATACATGGGTGGCTACAAAACAGTTGTAGGCATGGTAAATGGTATGCTTGAAGAACTTAATATCACAGTTCCAGTAGCTTTACACCTAGACCATGGTTCATTTGAAGGTGCAAAAGCTTGTATCAATGCAGGTTTCTCATCTGTTATGTTCGACGGTTCACACTATCCAATAGAAGAAAATATTGCAAAAACTACTGCTTTAGTAAATGCATGCGACGTTTTAGGCTTATCAATTGAAGCTGAAGTAGGCTCAATCGGTGGCGAAGAAGATGGCGTTGTAGGTACAGGCGAATGTGCAGATCCTGACGAGTGCAAAGCTATAGCTGATTTAGGTGTTACTATGCTTGCAGCAGGTATAGGAAACATCCATGGTGTATACCCAGAAAACTGGGCAGGTCTATCTTTTGATACTTTAGAAGCTATTGATGCTAAAGTAAAAGGCATGCCACTAGTACTACACGGCGGTACAGGTATACCATCAGACATGATTAAAAAAGCAATTTCACTGGGCGTTGCAAAAATTAACGTAAATACAGAGTGCCAACTTTCTTTCCGTGATGCTACACGTGCATATGTTGAAGCAGGAAAAGACCTAGAAGGCAAAGGCTTTGACCCAAGAAAACTTTTAGCACCAGGCTTTGAAGCTATCAAAGCAACTGTTAAAGAAAAAATGGAACTATTCGGTTCTGTTAACAAAGCTTAATTTTTATTTACAAATTTTTCCCTCGTGCAGTATATCTGTATGAGGGATTTTTTGTTAAAAAGAGGTGAAATGGTGCAGTACTGTACAAAATGTAATAATTTAGTAGAGGATAAAATTACCGTTTGTCCTCACTGTAAGCGCTCAAGAGCATTAAGAGAAGCACAGGACGATGATATGCTTTTTATGATGAAAGTATCAGAGTATGAAGCAGGTGAACTTTCAGAAATGTTTGAAACTCAGGCTGTAAAATATGAGGTTAAACCCATAAAGACAAGCATGGTATCAAGTGTTTATGACAGTGAATATATACCAACTGACAAAAATATTTTTGTGGCCTTTAAAGATGTAGAGCGTGCAAAGAAAATACTTGAAGAAGAAATTATAGAAAAAGATATAGAAGAAATAGAAGAAGGGGCGCCAAGTCCTAAAAGAATTGCACTGCAAATTGTGTCGGTACTTTTGTTTTTACTACTCGTAAGTGCCACAGTGCTTTTTGCTGATGCAATAGCAAACTATGTAAGAAATTTGTTTTATTAAAAAAAAGGAGATGTTAATTATGCGACAAGACACAAAATGTATACATTCAGGATATACACCTGAAAATGGACAGCCAAGAGTAGCACCCATTGTTCAAAGCACAACTTTCACTTATGACAGTTCAGAGCAAATGGGAAATCTATTCGACCTTAAAGAGAGTGGATTTTTTTATACAAGACTCTCAAACCCTACACTTGATGTAGTTGAAAAGAAAATTGCTGAACTCGAAGGCGGTGTTGGCGCAATGCTAACATCTTCTGGTCAAGCAGCCTCCTTAATGGCTGTGCTAAATATCTGCAAAAGCGGCGACCACGTTGTGTGCTCAAGTGCAATTTACGGCGGCACATTTAACCTGTTTTATAAAACAATGAAAGAAATGGGCGTAGAATTTACTTTTGTAAAACCTGACATAAGTAGAGATGAACTTAAGTCAAAGTTTAAAGAAAACACAAAATGTGTATTTGCCGAAAGCCTTACTAATCCGTCACTTATAGTGACCGATATAGAATTTTTTGCAAATGTTGCACATGAAATGGGTGTGCCTTTAATAGTAGACAATACTTTCCCAACACCAATTAACTTTAGACCTTTTGAATTTGGTGCGGATATAGTTGTTCACTCCACAACAAAATATATGGACGGACATGCAACAAGTGTTGGTGGTGTGATAGTTGATAGTGGAAACTTCAATTGGGAAAATGGCAAGTTTTTATCGCTTACAACGCCAGATGAGTCATACCACGGTATAGTATATACTGAGCATTTTGGAAAAGCTGCATATATTGCAAAGGCACGTTGCCACTTAATGCGTGATTTAGGCGCACAAGCGGCTCCGATGAATGCGTTTTTACTAAATCTAGGACTTGAAACTTTGGCGCTTAGAATGGAAAGACACTGCTCTAATGCACAAAAAGTTGCAGAGTTTTTAGAAAAAGATGAAAGAGTATCGTGGGTTAATTTCCCAGGTCTAAACAGCTCAAGTTCTTACGAACTTGCACAAAAATATATGCCAAACGGAAGCTGTGGCGTTATTGCCTTTGGCATTAAAGGCGGTAGGGAAAAAGCTACAATATTTATGGACAGTTTGGAACTTGCAAGCGTTGTAACACATGTTGCAGACCTTAGAACTTGCGCACTGCACCCTGCAAGCACCACTCACAGACAGTTAAGCGAAACACAACTTAAAGAAGCAGGTGTTTTACCTGATTTAATAAGACTTTCTGTAGGAATTGAAAATCCACAGGATATAATTGACGATATAGAAAACGCATTATCAAAAATTTAATAAGTATTATTTTAAGACACCACGCATAGTATTTTAATGAAAAATATTATGGGGGTGTCTTTTTTTGAAATTTGTTTGGGCAAAAAAACTACTTAAAAGAAGATTTGTTGCAATACTGTTTGCGTTCATTATAACAGGTCTAGTTGCAGTGTTTTTTATCATGAATAATAAGGAGAATGCATATATTGCGGTATCAAGTGAAATTACAAATTGGGGCTTAAGTTTTGGGGAAGAAGGGGACGCTCCAATAGGAAACGCAAGCAGCGAAGCACTTTTAGAGCATAATGCTCTTTATATTGCAGATGTAGATGAGAAGATTTTATATCTCACATTTGATGCAGGATATGAAAACGGCTATACCGAAAGTATTTTAGAAACATTAAAAAAACATGAGGTGTCAGCGTCATTTTTCTTGGTTGGAGATTATTTTGAAAATGAGCCCGAACTTGTTAAAGCCATGGTAGAAGAGGGGCATATAGTGGGCAATCATACATGGACTCACCCAGATATGTCGAAAATTTTAGATAATGATAGTTTTATGGAGGAGTTAAAACTAGTTGAAGAGAAATATTTTGAAATAACGGGAGAGGAAATGCTAAAGCTATACAGACCACCACAAGGAAAATACTGTAAGTCAAACTTAGAAATGGCAGAGGAAATGGGCTATACTACAGTGTTTTGGAGCCTTGCTTATGTAGACTGGATAAATGATGAACAACCGACAAAAGAAGAAGCTTTTAGTAAGCTTATT
>CAYJJB010000094.1:5005-6579 GCA_964370405.1 uncultured Eubacteriales bacterium
CTGCTGCTTCACAGCACATCAAAAACAAACTGCGAAATTTTAGACGAGCTTATCATAAAATATAAAGAGATGGGATATGAATTTGGAGATATAAGCGAGTTAATGTTCTGAATAACAAATATAAATTGAAAAAACATGTTATAATATATATAAAGATAGCGTTGTGTTAATAAATTTATATATAAGGAGGATTGTAGTTATGAAAAAACTTAATATGAAAACTGGTGGAATTATTTTCGGAGCAGGCGTGCTAACTTATTTTATTGTAGCCGCAATAATACACCTAATCGCATAAAGTGATAAAACCTATGGGAATTTAAATTTTTCCATAGGTTTTTTATTGTAAATTTTTTAAAAAAGTATTCACAAATCTTTTAAAATAGGATATAATAAAAGGTAATTTTGATGTAGATAATTTAAGGAGATACTGAATATGACAGAATTTTTATTAGAACTTTTAGGACATGATTTTCCAAGGGAGCTTGCAGTATTTGTGCTTTCAATGGCGCCGCTAGTTGAACTTCGTGGTGGAATTATAGCAGCTAGCGCTTTAGGAGTTGACATGTATTTAGCATATGCGCTTTGCGTTGCAGGAACACTGCTTCCAATACCATTTATTCTGCTATTTTTAAGAAAAATATTTGACTGGATGAAAAACACAAGGCTTTTTAAACTGGTGGATAAACTTGAAAGAAAAGCGGAAGAAAAAATTTTAAGGATAGAAAAATATAAAACATTGGGACTTTTGATATTTGTTGCAATACCACTGCCCGGTACAGGTGCATGGACAGGTGCCCTTGCCGCGGTTATCATGAAAATGAAGTTTAAAACCGCAATGTTTTCTATAGTTTTAGGCAGCTTAATTGCAGGTGTAATAATGACAATACTATCATACGGTGTTTTAGGATTTATTTTTTAAGAGGTAATTATGATTTACGACATAGCAATAATTGGCGCAGGTGCTGGCGGTCTTATGACAGCGGTAAAGGCAAGCGAGAGCGGAAAATCGGTAGTTTTGCTTGAGGGCAACAAAAAAATAGGCAAAAAACTTCTTGCAACAGGCAATGGAAAATGCAATTTGTCAAACTTTGATATAAATGCAGACCATTATTTTGGCGATGATATTAAACCTATTTTAGAAAAATTTCCTTGTGAGAAAATAAGGAGAGAGTTTTTAAATTTGGGACTTATGACAAGTGCTGACAGTGAGGGAAGGGTGTATCCACAAAATATGCAGGCTCTTGCAGTAGTAGAAGCATTAAGACAAGCGTGTGAGAAAAACAATGTGCAACTTATGCTTGAATTTAATGTGTTTTGTGCACTAAAAAGTGGTAATTTATTCCTACTTAAAGCAACAGATGGCAGAGAGATTAAGGCAAAAAAACTTGTAATTGCAAGCGGAGGAGCGGCATCTCCTAACCACTCAAGCTCAGGTGATGGATATGAAATTGCAAAAAGCTTTGGCCACAGTGTAAGTGCTCTTTACCCAGTGCTTACAAAACTTCCAAGTAATGATAAGTTTATTAAAAATGTAGAGGGAGTGCGTGCAAGGGCGAAAGTTTCTCTCTTTTTTG
>CAYJJB010000095.1:0-6570 GCA_964370405.1 uncultured Eubacteriales bacterium
AAAAATGAGCCAAACTGGCTCATTTTTTGTGGTTGTGGGTTTTAGGGTGGTTTGAAACAGCCCAAGGGCTGTTTTTTTAATGTATCTTCATAACTTTATGTAATTCATTTTTAATTTCATCTAAAGAATTATTGATGTTTTCTATTTTTTCAGTAAGATTTCTTGAACGCTCGTTATTTTTATCAAGAACTTCAGAAGAATCTTCTGCAAGCCTTTTAATCTCAGAAGCAACAACCGAAAAGCCCTTGCCTGCAACACCTGCATGAACTGCCTCTATACTTGCATTAATAGAAATAAGTTTAGTTTGTGTTGAAATATTTCCAAGTTCAGCTGTAGAATTTGCAAGATTTTTAATTATATTATTAACTGCATTTATTTGATCTGTAAATGAATAAAACATATTATCAAAATCATTTAAACGCTGTGCAATTTCAACTTTTGCATATTTTGTACAGTTTCTGTTATGATTATATCCCTTTGCAACATCTATAGCAAATTTTTCACAGCTTCCATAGCCACAAGAAAAACAGTTGACTTTTCTTTCTTCTTCTGTTATTTTACCAAGCGCATTAAAAACCTCATCAAGATTAATGTTATCATTTGTTTGGATTAAATGGGATTTATCCGAGTAATTTCTTAAAAAATCTGACAAATTCATTTTATGACTAAAAGACTCATAAAGCTTAAACGCTTCCTCTTTAGATAATTGCTTTTTACTATTATTTGTAATCAAGTCGACATGGTTTTGGCTTATATCTTTTGTGGTGCCTGTACCAAAATTACAACCCTTAGAGCAGTTTAAAACATCAACTAAAAGAGGAACAGGCTTCTTTCTAATTACATCTTTTTTATATTCTTCAAAATACTCTTTAACTTCAAATATTCCCTCTACTTGTTTTATCCAAATGTCATCACCTAAATAAAACTTCACATTTTCTTTTAGTCCGCCTGGTCTTGAAAACGCAAATCCTAGAGAGCCATCTATGTTATCAAAAGATTTCTTAGCATAACTTGTAAGTCTTATGGAATTGTCTTTTAAATGCTCTTTTAAGTTTTTATATGTAACATTATAATTAATTGTAGCATCTGTATTATCGTCTGTAAATTCTTCTTTTTTACCTATGCATGGAGATAAAAATGCAATTTTGTCGCTAACACCCAAGTATTTTTTAAGATATATAGCCACACACATTGCAGGACTATGAACAGGTGATAAATAATTTGCAAGTGATGGAAAAAATTTTTCTATGTACGAAACAATTACAGGGCAGGGTTGTGCAATTACTGTATTTAATTTTTTATCATTAATGGCTTTAATATATCCCCATGTGCAAATATCCGCACCAAAAGATACATCATAAATTAAATTAACGCCTTTTTCTTTTAAGTAACCAAACAAATTCTCAAGCTCAGGAAAATTTGTTCTTGCCGCAGGAGCTACAATTAAAGATATATTTTCCCCATTTTCTAAATCTTCAAAAAAAGATGCAGTGTCATCAGAAAACTTACGTGCATCGTGATCACAAATATCTAAGCATTGGCCGCAACTAATGCAGTAATCATGATCTACACGTACTTTATTTTCCCCATCTATATACTCAGCCCTATTCGCATGCACAGGGCATTCTAATATACATTTATTACATCCCACACATTTTGTTTCATCTGTATAGACTAATTTATTTGACATGCTTTACGCCACCTCAATTCATTACATTTTATTACATTATATATTTTTAATGCTAAAATAACAAGGCATTTTGCTATATATTATTAAAAAAGTTATTTCTTCCACAATTTTCTATACGCAAGCGGTGTTTTTCCAATATTCTGCTTAAAAAGTTTAATAAACTGACTTATATTTTCATACCCTACTTCTGTTGAAATTTGCGCTATGCTCATATTAGATTTTTGTAGTAAATTAATACTTTTATTTATTCTATATTCAAGCAAATAACTATAGGGAGAAACCCCTAAATGCTTTAAAAAAGCTCTGTGCAGTGATGATTTTGAAAAACTGCCTACCTTGCACATTTTATCAATATCAATAGGCAGTGAATAACTCTCCTCAATAAAGTTAAGTACTTTTTCAAGTTGCTCATTTTTATCCTTTTCATCAAGCAAAAAATCTGCCTCATCTTTAATTATTATATTATACCAAATTAAAGAGATTAGCGCTATTATTCCATACTCATTCTTTGTTTGCAAAATTTCATTAAATGCATTAATAACCGTTTGAGATTTATCTATTTTTAGCTTAATATTATTATACTTATCTATAAATTCAGATTTAAAATTTTCATTATTTGAAATGTTTAGTATGTTCTCATTAAAAATTATACTGACATATCTATGGTCCTCGCTAAAATTTTCGCTTTGGGACTGTATTTTGTGATATACATTACTATTAACAAAAGCCACTGAATTTTTAAGGAGTGTAATTTTATCATATAATGTTTCAATTACCACATCTCCTTCAACTGCCAGTATAATTTGCATTTGCTTGTGAAAATGCATTAAATTAATATTTTTGTACTTTTCTCTTATATTTTTTGTAACTATTAAAAACGGAGCATTGGTATTTTTATCGTATTCAAATTCATATTTTATCTCATTCATCACATAGCTCCTTCTTTTTTTGACATAATTATGTTATTTTTTGGCAGTATAGCCTCTATTAATTACTATTAGTTTATGGTAATATATTAACATATTAAATACATAAATTACAAATGTTAAGGAGATTAAATTTGAAAAGTTTTATTTTAATGTATAAGGAAGAATTTAAAGGATACAAATCATCATATATTCTAAAAGATTTAATGGCAGGTGTTTCCGCATCTATAGTGGCACTTCCTTTAGCTCTTGCACTTGGTATTTCAAACGGTGCAGACGAATCAGTCGGTATGAAAACCGCAATACTTGGCTGTATTTTCATATCACTTTTAAGTGGAGGAAGATTTCAGTTTAATGCCGCAACCGCTGCTACTGTTTCCATTTTATCTTTAGTAAGTGTGCAGTATGGCATAGAAGCAGTATTTTTATGCACCTTACTTTGTGGTGTAATAATGCTTTTATTTAGCTTAATACGCATTGCAAAAATTTTAGAAAAAATTGATAAGCGAGTACTTTTAGGGCTTAATACGGGTATAGGGCTTCTTGTTATATCTGGTCAACTTGACAGCCTTTTCGGCACAGCTTCAACAAGCGGTAATATAATAAGTTCTTTTATAAGCTTTTTCACACTACTACCAAGCTTTAACATAACCGCAACTGCTTTTGGCATATTAACTGTAGTTTTCATTTTCCTTTTTCCTAAAAAAATTAAAAAATTTATTCCAGCTCAAATTATAGTATTTATACTTGCAATTTCTATTAACTCTATTATAAATGCAGACGTACAGCGTATTTCAGAACTTCCTAGAGTCTTAGATTTTACTCCATCTATTCCAAATTTTGATAATATAGGACAGCTAATTTTACCTTCTTTTAATATTGCACTTATATTAATGATTAAATCTGTAAGCTCCGTCTTATCAGTTGGCAACCAAACAAAAACTCCCTCGAATGTAAACCGAGAGCTCTTTGCACTGGGTGCTGGCAATATATTAATGTCATTTTTCTCCTGTATTCCAGCAGGTGCCAGTTTTTCACCCATACAAGTCGCAATTATATCAGGTGCAAAAACCAGACTTGCCGCCGTATTTCATTCTATATCACTTTTAATAATACTTCTTGCCTTTGCCCCACTTATGACAACTCTACCGCTTTCTGTACTTGCAGGAATTTTAGTACATACAGGTCTTGTCATGATTAAAAAAATAAGCTTGCAAAATCCTGTTTCTTTGTGTACAATAGCCTTAATGTTATTTTTCGATATTAGCATTGCAATTTTGGCAAGTTGTCTGGTTGCCTTTCTTTTATCTAAATATCAAAATAAAGCTACAACGGAGGGCTAAATTATGCCATATGTAAGTGTTTTAACAAACGTACCTGTTTCTTTAGAAAAAGAAGAGCTTTTAGTAAAGGTACTCGGTGAAGGGATTGAAGTTATTACTGATAAAGTAAAAGAAAACCTTTTTATTAACATTGATGCAAGTTGTCGCCTTTATAAAGGCGGAGATATCAACATACCTAATGCAATGGTTTCTGTAGATTTATATGGCCATTCAACATCTGAAGATCTTAAAAAATACAGCGATATTATTTTTACTGTTTTAGAAAATGAGCTCTCAATAAAACCTGAATCTGTTTTTATTAATTACACAGAGTGCCGTCACTGGGGTTCAAGAGGAAACACTAATACCGCTTTTGATGTTTAAAGAGGTGCAGTATGAAAAAAATTAAAGTAGGCATTATTGGCTGTGGCATGATTACCCAAACAAGGCATGCTCCAGAATATGCGCAAAATGAAAATTCAGAAATTTACGGTCTTTACGATGCAAATCCTCAAAGAGCTGAGGAATTTGCTAGGCTTTATTCATGCAAAACTTTTAACTCTCCAGAAGAATTAATCGCCTGTGATGAAATTGACGCAATAAGTGTTTGCTCACCAAATGCAACACATGCACAGTACGCAATTTTAGCACTAAATGCAGGAAAACACGTTTTAGTTGAAAAGCCAGTTGCACTTACACTAAGTGATGCAAGAGAGATGATAGAAATTGCAAAAGAAAAAGGCCAAATTTTAATGGTAGGACACAATCAAAGGTTACTTCCTACTCATAAACGTGCAAAAGAGGTCCTTAATTCAGGTGCAATAGGAAACCTGATAACTATACAAAGCAACTTCAAACACAATGGACCTGAGGCTTGGAGTGTTACAAGAAGTAACCAAACTTGGTTTTTTGATAAAAAAAGTGCCCAGTTTGGAGTTTTAGGCGACTTGGGTTCTCACAAACTTGATATAATAAGGTATTTAACCGATAAGGAAGTTTCTGATGTTAATGCTGTCACCATGACTTTAGACAAGCGTTTACCAGACGGAAACTTGATAGAAATTGAAGATAATGCAATTGTTGCATTCAAGCTAAACAATGGTCTTCCTGGCATTATGCATGTTAGCTGGAGCAATTATGGAGATGAAGACAACAGCACTATTATCTATGGAGATAAAGGTGTTATGAAAATATTTGGCGATTATTCTGATGATATTGTTTTAGAAATGCGTGATGGCAGCGTCGTAAAATATATGGTAGGAAAAATTCAAACCAATCAAAATCAATCAAAAAGCGGAATAATAGACGAATTTGTTGCTTCAATCGTTGAAAATAGAGAACCGCTTATCACAGGTGTCGATGGACACAACACCATAGCAACAATACTTGCCTGCTATGATTCTGCAAAAAGCGGATCTTGGACTAAAGTCGATTTAATTTAAACTTAATAAATATTTGGCCACACCGTCGTTTTCGTTGCTTTCGATTACGGCGGTGGCTATTTTTTTAATTTCATCACAGGCGTTTCCAACAGCATAACTTTCATCACTTAGCTTAAACATGGGTATATCGTTTACACCATCACCAAAACAGACAATTTTGTCAAAGCCTAGCATTTCTTTTAGTTTTTTTATTGCGCTTGCCTTGTCGACAGATTTTGGCATAATTTCAAAGAAAATTCGCTCGCTATAGGTGTCTTTAGCGCATACACAACCGTACTTATCTTTTAACTTCTCATAAAGTGGATACATTTCTTCCATAGTGCCTAAGCAGTCAAAATAGAAAATTTCGCCTTGATTTAATGAAGCTTCACTTTGGACGTTTAACAGTCTTGTGTCCCCTATTTTGTTTTCAATATTTATTCTACTAAAATCATTTAGCAGTTCTTTACAAAATAAGGTTTTTTCTATGCCATTTACAAAACTGTGAACTATTGGAGTTAAATTATATTCTTTAAAAAATCTAAAAATATACTCAACATCATCTTGATTAAATACATTCGAATATACATTCTCGCCTGTTTTTGTATCTGTAATAAAAGTGCCGTTAAAAGTTACCGCAGGAATTTGCAAATTAAGCTTTTTAACCATTTTTGAAGCTGAATAAAAAGAGCGAGCAGTTGCAAATGTGAAGTTAAGTCCATTTTCTACAAGTGCATTTATAGCATTTGCTGTAAAGTCCGATATGCTCTCATCATGCCTTAAAAGTGTTCCATCAAGATCTGTTACATATAGAGTTTTCATTTTAGTGCCCCTTTTCATATTTAAATAGTCTAAGACGGATAGCCAAAATAAGGCTATCCGTCTTTATTTTTTATACTAAACCGTCGTAATTTACTTCGTCTTCTTCTTCGTCTTTCTTTCTAACAAAGAACATTACAAAAGCTTGAATTAGTGCTACTGCTGCAAATACTATACTCCAAATATCAAAGACTATCATAGGTTGTGTAAAGTCTTGAGTGATAAATAGTAATATAATGCTAAACACTGCCATTACTGCAAGGCCAAGGCTTATGAAGATACGTTTTTTATTTTTCGCTTCTTCTTTTTCTTGATTTACATATTGATTATTTTCATCTTTTCTTGGTCTAATAAGTGTATAGCAAAGTGCTAGTATAACAGCAACTACTGTC
>CAYJJB010000096.1:0-6564 GCA_964370405.1 uncultured Eubacteriales bacterium
AATAAAATTACAAATAGAGGAACAAACGCAAAGAATTGTCCTGCATTTGTTGGGTCTGCAATCGCAAGGTTTAAGTACTCCATAAGTTGACCACCTGTTACAGGAAGTCTTGCAACTATACCTGCAAAGAGGATTATAGATATACCGTTACCAACACCTTTTTGGTTGATTTGCTCGCCCATCCACATTATAAGAGCTGTACCTGCTGTAAACACAAAGATGATTACTATGGCACTAAACCACATTGAGGCACCTTCTCTAAATATTGTGATGTTTGAATTGTGTAGATAGAAGTAGAATGCTGTACCTTGGATAAGTCCTAAAAGCACTGTCACATATCTTGTTATCATCGCAATTTTCTTCTTACCTGTTTCGCCTTCTTTTGCCATTCTTTCAAGCGGCGGAATAGCGACGGTTAGAAGATTCATAATAATTGAAGCATTGATGTACGGTGTGATACCCATTGCAAAAAGTGTTGCATATGCAAACGCACCACCGGTTAGCATGTTAATGTATCCTAATGCGGTTCCGTTTGATGCAGCCGAGCTCATAAGTGATTGAAGCTCGTTAACATCTAAAAACGGTGCCGGTATTACAGAACCGAAACGGAATGCAACTATTATGAAAAGTGTGAAAAGTATCTTTTTTCTTAAATCGGGAATTTTCCAGGCATTAATAAGTGTACTTAACAACTTAAATCACCTCTGCCTTCCCACCTGCTGCTTCTATTTTTGCTTTTGCAGCCTCAGAATAGGCGTTCACTTGAACGGTAAGTTTTTTGGAGATTTCTCCACATGAAAGTATTTTAACCAAACCTGCGTTTGTATTGATAATACCTGCATCTTCTAAAGCTTTAATATCTACTACTGCACCGTCTTCAAATTTGTTTAGACAAGTTAAGTTGATAGATGTTACTTCTTTAGCAAAAGGATTGTTAAATCCTCTTTTAGGAATTCTTCTTTGTAGCGGCATTTGACCGCCTTCAAAACCTGCACGGAAGCCTTTACCGGATCTTGCTTTTTGACCCTTATGGCCTTTACCGGCTGTTTTTCCGTTTCCTGAACCATGTCCACGGCCTTTGCGTTTTGGGGCTTTAGTAGAGCCAGGAACAGCTGTTAGTTCATGCAACTTCATTTATAGCACCTCCTTATTTACTTACCGTAATAAGGTGAATAATTTTTTTCACCTTGCCCTGTGTTTGAGCATTATCCGGTTGAGTTGTTGTATTGCCTATTTTCTTAAGGCCTAGGGAATGAGCGGTTGCAATTTGATCTTTTTTGCAGCCAATCAAGCTCTTTTTTAGAGTAATTACTACTGTTTCCATCTTAAGTGCAACCTCCTTATAAAATTTCTTTTACAGATTTGCCACGGATAGCGGCAACTTCTTGTGCTGTACGTAAATTTCTTAAACCTTCAATTGTTGCTCTAACAACATTGCAAGGATTGTTTGAACGTAAAGCTTTTGTACGAATGTCTTTAATACCAACACTCTCAACAACAGCACGAACAGGACCGCCGGCAATAACACCGGTACCAGGTGCTGCAGGTTTAAGTAGCACTTTACCTGCACCAAATTCGCCCATAATTTCATGAGGAATTGTTGTTCCTCTTAGAGATATTTTAATTAAGTTTTTCTTTGCATCTTCAATGCCTTTTCTTATAGCGTCGGGTACCTCGCCAGCTTTTCCTATACCAAAACCTACTGTGCCGTTTCCGTCACCTACAACAACTAGAGCTGCAAATTTGAAAATACGTCCACCTTTAACAGTTTTTGATACACGGTTAATAGCGATAACACGTTCTTTTAAGTCAAGTACTGATGCGTCAATTTTACTAGCCATTTTATTTCCTCCTTCTTAGAAGTTCAGGCCGCCCTCACGGGCGCCGTCGGCCAGCTCTTTGACGCGGCCGTGGAAGATGTAACCACCGCGGTCAAAGACCACATTGGTGATGCCTTTATCTGCTGCTCTTTTAGCAAGTAGTAGACCTACTTGTTTTGCAGCTTCTTTGTTTGAACCAAGTCCGGTAAACTCTTTGTCTAATGTAGATGCCGCACATAATGTTACACCGTTTGTGTCATCAATGATTTGGGCATATATATTAGCAGAAGAGCGATATACATTAAGACGTGGTCTTTCTGCTGTGCCTGAAATTTTACCGCGAACTCTTTTATGGCGGCGAAGTCTGGCTTGGTTTTTATCAATCTTTTTAACCATTTTTTACACTCTCCTATCTTATTTTGAGCCTTTACCGGCTTTACCTTCTTTACGACGAATAACTTCGTCTGAGTACTTAATACCTTTGCCTTTATATGGCTCTGGTGGTCTTTTTTCACGTACTACAGCGGCAAACTGACCAACTTTTTGCTTATCAGGTCCGTGAACAATGATTTTGTTTGGAGATGGAACATCAATTTTAACATCGTCTGTTTCACTCATTATAACTTGGTGTGAGTAACCTAGATTCATAACTAAGTCTGTACCTTGTTTTTGCACACGGTAACCAACGCCGTTAACTTCTAGCTCTTTTTTAAATTCCTCAGTAACACCTATAACCATGTTTGCAATAAGCGTTCTTGTAAGTCCGTGTAGTGAACGGTTTACTTTTTCGTCGTTGGGTCTTTTAACATTAATCTCTGTGCCCTCAATCTCAATGCTTAGGTTGGGACTGACTTTTTGAGTAAGAGTTCCTTTTGGACCTTTTACCGTAACAACACAGTTATCAATTTTAACGTCAACGCCTGCGGGAATATTTATGGGTTTTCTTCCAATTCTGGACATGTTATTGCACCCCCTTCTTTACCATACGAAAGCGAGAACTTCGCCACCGATATTATCTTTTCTTGCTTGGCGGTCTGTAAGAATACCTTTTGATGTAGAAACTATAGCAACGCCTAGTCCCTTCATAACTTTTGGTAGTTCTGTCGCATTTGAGTAAATACGAAGACCTGGTTTTGAGACTCTTTTAAGTCCTTTAATAGCAGCAACACCTGCTGTGTATTTTAAGTTAATTTTGATTATGCCTTGTTTTCCGTCTTCTTCTACTTGGAAACTTTTAACGTAACCTTCGTCAACAAGAATCTGGCAAATAGCCTTCTTCATGTTAGAAGCGGGAACTTTCACCGTATCATGCTTTGCTGAGTGCGCATTTCTTATACGGGTTAGCAAATCTGCAATTGGATCTGTTATTTGCATGATTTTTTCCTCCTTGCTATATTACCAGCTTGATTTTTTTACGCCTGGGATTTGGCCTTTGTAAGCAAGCTCCCTAAAGCAAATACGGCAAATACCGAATTTGCGAAGGTAGGCGTGCGGCCTGCCACAGATTTTGCAACGATTATATTCTCTTGATGAGAATTTTTGCTCTCTCTGCTGTTTTAATTTCATCGCTTTTTTAGCCACAGTTATACCTCCTTATTTAGCAAACGGAGCGCCCATTAATGAGAGAAACTCTCTGGCCTCTTCGTCTGTTTTCGCTGTTGTTACAAAGCAAATATCCATTCCACGAACTTTGTCTATTTTATCATAGTCAATTTCAGGGAATATAAGTTGCTCACGTATACCCATGTTATAGTTACCACGACCGTCAAACGAGTTTGCATTAATTCCTCTAAAGTCACGAACACGGGGTAGGGCTATGTTGAATAATCTATCCAAAAACTCCCACATTTTTTCGCCTCTAAGTGTTGTTTTAACACCGATAGCCATGCCTTCACGAAGTTTGAAGTTAGCAACAGATTTTTTAGCTTTACAAATAACTGGTTTTTGACCTGTAATTTTAGCTAAATCTCCGATGATGTTTTCAATAATCTTTGTGTTGTCTTTTGCTTCACCAGCACCAACATTTATAACAATTTTCTCAAGCGTTGGAATCTCCATAACACTTTTATATGAGAATTTGTTCATAAGTGCAGGAGCAACTTCGGCTTTATAAATATCCTTAAGTCTTGCCATTTCTTATGTCCTCCTATATTAAAGTGTTTTTGCGCATTTTTTGCACACACGCTCTTTTTTGCCGTTTGCATCTATTTTATGGCCTATTCTTGTAGGCTTTTTGCAAGATGGGCAAACAAGTTGTACTTTACAAGCATATATTGCAGATTCAGCTTTAATTATGCCGCCTGCTTCACCCATTTTTCTAGGTTTTACGTGCTTGCTTACAATGTTTGCTTTTTCAACTATAACTTTGCCCTCATTTGGGGACACAGCCATAACCTTGCCTTGTTTTCCACGGTCGTTACCAGCTAGGATAACAACGGTGTCACCTGTTTTTACATGAACTTTTTTCATAATGACACCTCCGATTAAAGTACTTCGGGAGCAAGTGATAGAATTTTTAGATATTCTTTGTCACGAAGCTCACGAGCTACTGGCCCAAAAATACGAGTACCTCTGGGGTTTTTGTCTTCCTTAATTAGAACAGCTGCATTTTCATCAAATCTGATGTATGAACCGTCATCACGTCTAACGCCGAATGCTGATCTTACGATTACAGCCTTAACAACGTCACCTTTTTTTACAACGCCACCGGGTGCAGCTTTTTTAACTGAAGCCACGATTACGTCGCCTATATTAGCATACCTTCTGCCTGTACCACCAAGAACACGGATGCACATAAGCTCCTTTGCTCCTGTGTTATCGGCAACTTTAAGGTAAGTTTGCTGTTGAATCACAGTGAGTTCCTCCTTTGTGTCTTAACATTTGTTTCGATTTTCATCGGGTGTAACCCTATAGTGGGCTAAACCTCTAAGCGGAAATTACCGACTCCCGCCTTTTTACACCTAAATTGTCTGCAAAAATTATTTTGCTTTCTCCACAATTTCAACCACACGCCATCTCTTATCTTTTGATAAGGGACGAGTTTCCATTATACGAACTCTGTCACCTACACCACACTCATTTTTCTCATCGTGTGCTTTTCTTTTAACAGTACGTTTAATGATTTTGTTGTAAAGCGGATGTCTTACGCTGTCTTCAATAGCTACAACTACTGTTTTGTCCATTTTGTCGCTAACTACACGTCCGACAGTTGTTTTTCTCATAGTATTTCTTTCGCTCACAGTAAGTCCTCCTCCCTTATGCGTTTGTTAACTCGTTTGCACGAATAACAGTTTTAACACGGGCAATATCTTTTTTAACCGCCTTGATACGCATTGGGTTATCCAGCTGGTTAATTGCTAGCTGAAAACGAAGGTTAAAGAGCTCTGCTTGAAGCTCAGTTAGCTTTGCAGTTAGTTCTTGTGCTGATAAATTTTTCATCTCTGAAGCTTTCATATACTCTTATACCTCCTGTTCTTTAATTAAAAATTTGCATTTGATTGGCAGTTTGTTTGCTGCAAGACGCATAGCTTCTCTTGCTGTTGCCTCAGGAACACCTGCAAGCTCAAACATAACTCTGCCCGGTTTTACAACCGCTACCCAATACTCAGGTGAACCTTTACCAGAACCCATTCGAGTTTCTGCAGGCTTTTCTGTAATTGGTTTATCTGGGAATATTTTTATCCAAACTTTACCGAAACGTTTGCAGTAACGAGTCATCGCGATACGAGCTGCTTCGATTTGGTTTGATGTTATCCATGCTGGCTCTAAGGCTTGAAGGCCAAATTCGCCATAAGTGATTTTGTTTCCACGTAAAGCTTTACCAGTAAGTCTACCTCTGTGAACTCTACGATATTTAACACGTTTTGGAAGTAACATTATTTGCGGCCTCCTTCCCTAGCTCTGTCATTTAATACCTCGCCTTTGTAAAGCCATACTTTTACGCCAAGTTTGCCGTAAGCTGTATCTGCCTCTGCAAAGCCGTAGTCTATGTCAGCTCTGATTGTTTGTAGCGGTATAGTGCCGTCGTGATATCTTTCACTTCTTGCAATTTCCGCGCCACCCAAACGACCTGAAACTTGAGTTTTTATACCTTTTGCACCTAGACGCATGCTTCTGCCTATGCATTGTTTCATAGCTCTTCTAAAAGAAATTCTTTTTTCTAGTTGTTGAGCAATGTTTTCTGCAATAAGTTGAGCATTTAAGTCAGGCTGTTTTACCTCTACGATATTCACAACAACGGGTTTTCCAAGCATTTTTTCGCATTGTAGACGAAGTTTTTCTATCTCAGAACCGCCTTTACCGATAACTTTACCAGGTTTAGCGCAGTGGATGTGAATTCTTACTTTAGAGGAGTCACGTTCTATTTCAATTTTAGGAACGCCTGCTGATTCAAGTTGCTTTTTAAGCACTTTACGTAGATTATAATCTTCTACCAAAGTATCGCCAAAAGTACTTTTGTTTGCAAACCAGCGAGAATCCCAGTTTTTAATTACACCTACACGAAGACCGTGTGGATTAACTTTTTGTCCCATAGTTTACCTCCTTACCGCTTATTCTTTCTCTTTAACAACTAGTGTTATGTGTGAAGTTCTTTTTAAAATTCTGAATGCTCTACCTTGAGCTCTTGGTCTGATTCTTTTTAGAATTGGACCGGGGCAAACAAAACACTCTGAAATATAAAGACTGTTTTTGTCCATATTAAAGTTGTTTTCTGCATTTGCCACTGCGCTTTTTAAGAGCTTTT
>CAYJJB010000097.1:0-6290 GCA_964370405.1 uncultured Eubacteriales bacterium
CAAGGCGTGCAAGACCGCTACAATTAGGAAAACAAGCTCTTATTGACGCAGATAATAAACGTCATGACAAAGAAGTAATTCCAAAAACAAAAGATGTTATAACAGGACAAATAATTACTTTGATACATCAATGTATAATTCAAAATCGTGAGGATATTGTCAGCTATCTGTTGAGCCAAGGATATACTCTACCAAGAATTGGAAAAGATTATATAACTGTGATGGATAGTGATGGTAATAGGACTAGGCTCAAGGGTACATTGTATCACCAAGATTTTGCGGCAAAGGAATGGCTTGCTCACGAAGAACAACGCCCATTTGTGCGAGATGAACCTAACTTGATAAAGGCGGCAGAGGCAGAGCAAGCCTTGCAAAAGGCGATTGAAAAAACTGCGGCATACAATGCTGCACGATACAAAATTCATAATAACTTTAACGAAGTAACGGAGGTTACTGATGGACATAAAAGTATATCAACCACTCACAGCCTTGGAAACAAAGTATATAGAAGGCGAAGACGCAAAGACTTTACCACCAATAGAAGGGCGAAGCACAATACAGCTACGCACCAACGCTGGTACGGTAAGTACTCCCATTTGGCAAGTAATAGAAATGTATGTACTGACAGTGGAAGATTTAACTGTTCAAATGAGCAATTTACGCAGTCAATATCAAACGGAAATCAAGAAATTAAACCAAACCATTACCGAAGAACAGCAAAAGGTAAAGATTTTGAAAGAACAGCTTGCCCAGATAACAGCAGAGGCAAAAGTAAAACTTCAAGAAGCACGTACGAAGCAGGACAAATTCATAAATCTTTGTTCAGTAACTCTAGATACAGCTTTAAAACAGAAAGAGTCGGAAGGGGCAAGTGTGATGCAAACGATTTTGAATTTAATCGAGGAAAATCAAGCGAGGCTAAACAAAATAGAAAGACAAACCAAAGAGAAAATTATTCAATAATAGGAGTTTATGATGCAAAAAACATTTCAAATGCCCAATTTAGCAACAGCAACCTTTCCTCAAGGTGGGGAAATATCCAAGGAACAAATGCTTCCTTCAAGAGATGGTCGAACAATTATAACCCAAGAAGATATAGCTACTACAACAGACGGAAAAAAAATACCAGCATACAAGCAAGAATATTCCAATACCTTGGAGGAACTTACCTATTTAATGTATTCCAACAAATTAGAGAGAAATACGGAGTATGGCCTTGCTCAAAAAAACATATTCATGCTCAAAAAAGACATCTTGATGTTAGAAGTCAAATTGCCAAAGGTGGAGCAATCCATAAACGACAGCTTAAAAGTTTTGGGGGCAGAACAAGAGGAATTGATACAAATCGTCAACGACTTGGCAGAAAACAAAATCAATCCCGATGGCTCACAGCTCAAAGTGATTTTGCATACGCTCACAACTCAGAAAAACAGGATAGGCGAGCTGGAAAAGATGCTCAACTAGATTTTGATATACAACAACCAATTAGTGCGGTGAATATGGATGGCATACGTCAAAAAGCTAATAGTATAGTAATTATGAATGCTTTTAAAGCTAGTGCTGATAAAATACTTGAGTTGTTACCAGTTTCAAATATTAGCTCTATTGACTTCCCCCCTGCTAGAGTGGGCATGGAGTTTTTACGCCAAAAAGGTGAATTATTATCAATGTATAACATATTAAATAGTCTTGGTAATAGTGATATTTTAAGCAAAGCTTATGATAACACCTCAATATTACCTACAATTCAGCCTATGGAGCGAAATGCCTTAATTGTGGACGCTTTTAAGGATAAGGTTGTAAGCTTTGTTGAAGAAAGTGCATTGTGTTCTACAGCTGAAGCATTGCATGGTTATCCTAAATTGCAAAATACATCTCTTGATGTAAATACTATAAGTAATGCTACAGCGTTGCTTGATAAAGTGCGTCAACAGGTGAATGATATTGCATTGCTACAGGATTTGATTACAAACGCTAATAAAATAGACTTATTACTACCAACTTCACCCATTAGCTCCATTTTCCTCCCCCCTGCAAAAATGGATATGGAGTTTATACGCAACAAGGCGTTTGCATACACAGAGCAATCCATATTTATTGCACTAGGTAATGCCATAAAACAACGTAAAACAGCACAAACATCAAAGCCAGAACCAAGTTGGCAACAAATTAAACAATACTTTAACAAGCTACAAAGAGAATATAAGTATAGGCAGATAAGCCTTGAGCAATTCCAAGAATATTGTGCCAAGCATCCAGAATTACAAAATCTATTTGCAGATTATCAAGCCAAGCTTGAACGCAAACAAAAGCTCAAAGAAGATTTTAAGACGTTACAAAGCCTTGGTCCTAAGACCATAGAGCAGACCCCACCTCCACCAGTAAAACCACAGGAACACAAGGGGGGAGTGGCAAAGGTAAATCCACAGGATATGCTTGAACAAAAGGCAGAAGGCACGAACGAAGATAACAATACAGTATCACCATATTTAAGGATGTAGTAAATTGTACCATTTTATGTAAATCTTTTGCTTGACATTTGCTTTACAATCATTAGTGTGAATTAAAACAAGGAGCAAAACTATGTCACAAGTTATGGTAAATTTTCGTATGGATGCAAATTTGAAAAAGAATATGGAACAAACTTGCAAAGAGTTAGGGCTTAATATGTCAACGGCCTTTACTATCTTTGCCAGAAAGGTTGCTCGTGAGGGGCGTATTCCTTTTGATGTTGCCATTGACCCATTTTATTCAGAAAAGAATATGGCTGTGCTTGAAAAGCGTATCCAAGAACTTGAGTCTGGCAAGGCAAAGCTTGTAGCCCATGAACTCAGAGAGGACTAGCCATGCAATTATTATGGATGGAAGAAGGCTGGGACGATTACTGCTACTGGCAGGAGCAGGATAAAAAGACCCTCAAAAAAATCAATGCAGTTATCAAAGATATGAGGAGACACCCTTTTGAGGGCATAGGAAAGCCCGAATAATTGTGAAATTTGTACCTAAATAGAAAATTTTGATAACAAAAAACGCCAGCGTTCTTTTCTGTCCAATATATTAGGTTACAAAATTTGCACAAGCGATTGAGTTAAAAGCTTTGTAATTTGAAAAACCATGGAAAAATAATTTTTCTTTTCAAAGTTAAGTTAGTCATGTATAGTTATTGAGAAGATAAAACTATAAGCATGTATTGTAATACTTTGAAATTATACATTTTAATTTTATACTCTGATAGTGCAATGCACCCTAAAAGGAGTTTCTAATGCATAAATCTACTTTTTTTATGATTTTATTTTCGTTTCTGATTTTATTTCCGAAAATAGTGCATTCTTCTCAATTACATGAAGCTGCATATATAGGAAATAAACAGGATATAAAAAAAATAATTGATAGTGGAGTTGATATTAACGCTAAAGATGATTCTGGCTGGACCGCTCTAATGATTGCTACAAGCGAGGAACATATGGGCGTAGTAAAAATGCTCTTAGATAATAAAGCTGACATTAATGCTACAAATGATGCCGGCGTAACGGCTCTCAGTATTGCTATAGTTACGGAAAATTTAGATTTATTAAAAATTTTCTTAGATTATAAAGCTGATATTAATGCTAAGGATAGTTCCGGTCGTACGGTTCTGATAAATGCTATATTTGATGCTAAAGGTAACTCTGGTCTTACAGCCTTGATAAGTGCTTTATATGATGATTCTTTAGATATAATAAAGATACTCTTAGATAATGGAGCTGATATTAATGCGAAAGATGATTCTGGTGCAACGGCTTTGATAGTTGCTGCGTTATCAGGGAATCTAGACGTTATAAATATTTTACTATACAATAAAGCCGATATTCATGCAAGAAATGATGAAGGTATGACGGCTTTGATAGTTGCTGCATTATTTGGGAATTTAGACGCAGCAAAGGCTCTCTTAAATAATGGAGCAGACATTCATGCTAGAGATAATAAAGGTATAACGGCTCTTATGTATGCTGCAGGAGACGGGGATTCAGATACAATAAAAATGCTTCTAGATAATAGAGCTGACATTCATGCTAGAGATAATAAAGGTATAACGGCTCTGATGCATGCTGCAGAAAGTGGTCATTCAGACGCAATAAGGATTCTCTTAGATAATAGAGCTGATATTCATGCTAGAGACAATGAAGGTTACACTGCTCTGATACGTGTTGCAATGAGTGGTCAGTTAGACGCAATAAGAGTTCTCTTGGACAATGGAGCTGATATTCATGCTAGAGACAACAATGGTTACACTGCCCTGATACGTGCTGCACAAAGTGGGCAGACATACGCAATAAAACTTCTTTTAGACAACAGAGCCGATATTAATGCTAAAAATGATGATGGTTCCACAGCTCTGATAATTGCTGCATTATTAGGGCATTTAGATGTAATAAAAATTCTCTTAGAGAATAGGGCGGATATTAATAAAGCTGATGATACTGGTTCTACAGCTTTGACATGGGCTGTAGTCATGGAACATGTAAACATAGTCAAAGTTCTTCTAGATAACAAAGCAGATATTCATGCTAAAGATAAATTCGGCGAAACACCTCTAACGATTGCAAAGAAACGTAATCACAACGAAATTATCGAATTGTTATTCAAAAATGGTGCAAAATAGATATTTTGATCACAGGCTAGACAGAGTATAGTCGTAAATAGTACAGAAGCGAATTAAAAAAAATTCATTTTTAAGTTTTTTTGAACCATTATGGAAAAAATATTAACATTAGAGCATTTCTTTTACATTCACTTAGGTAATTATCTAGCATTTTGAAAGAATTTTTACACTACAAAGAGTATAGGAGGAAGTGTAAAACCATTGTAATTGTGGACAATCACTCTGAGTTTTATGATTTTGATTTTTAATAGTTAGCCAAATGGATGGTCGTATGAAATTTAATATTTTATTAACAAGCACATGTTGTATGATATTTTTTAGTGTGTCGCATTGTTTTGCTGAAATCAATTACTCTGAAAAATTGGTAAAGGATGTTGCACAAACGTATGGCTACTGTACAGGTCAAGATATAACTTTGGCTGCAATTGAAAAAAATTTTCCATCCTTGAAGCCACAAGTTGTAATTGCTCGAAGTAAATTCTCTTCTGCCTTTGGTTCTTCTCTAGAGAACCTAGAGTCTAAAATGCAATCAAGGTTAGGTAAAAAAACATGGGATACATTAAAAAATAATATTTTCAATGCACTTAAACAAAATTTAGAATTCACGTTCACTAAGGAACAATCTAAGCTATTTATAGATGAAGTAAAACAAAGAGCTTCTGGAACAATTAACTCTCCGATTCGTGAGACTCTTTTACTTTTCAATCCTGATTATCTAGAATACCCAGAAAAAGAGTTTTTTGACGGTTTTGTAGAAACTTATTCATCTACGGGTAATACTAAAGCAAAAGGTTTAGACTTCACAATTAAATATCCAATGTCATGGATTGCAAAAGAAGGAAATAGGCCAAATATTGTTCAAAAATTTAGTTCTGTTCATCGTATGGGACACACAGAATTAATGATACTAATCAAAAATATTCCTGAATTTTCTAGACTAAATCCATCGCGAGAAGATTTAACGAAAATGGTTAATGAAATAGCATCTGAAGGTGATTTTAAAGACTTCTTACCCAACGGGAGTATACTAATAGCTAGTGAGAAAATAGTCTTAGAAACTCTTCCTGGCATATGGTTGAACTATAAATATAGAGCTCAACGTGGGAGGCATAGCGTAGAGTTCGAAGCAATTTCTTATATGTTATTTTATAAAGATAAATCCATATCAATTCAAATAGCTTCTAATCCTAGTATAAACAATGAAGAAATGAACCACGAAAATTTGGAAAAAAATGTAATACTTCTTGAGCTTATGGTTAATAGTTTTGTATTGCATGACTTGTATTGATTTTATAAAACTCGTTTGCATACAAGATATTAACGACCGCCCCATATATCGAGCTGCCATTGCCGCTAAAGCCCATATTATTATCACAGGGGATAAGGATTTACCGGACGCTGGTATTACGCATCCTAGCATTTTAACGGCAGCTAAATTTTTAGATGAATAAATTATGGCAATGCAAAAGGTAGTGGGGGAGTATAAAAGTGAAGAACAAAAAAATATATCGTCAGAAAAACTTGTACAATACTTGTACAAAACGCTACCAAAGAAAAAAGCCCTTGCGGAGTATTTTCCGTAAGAGCTTAATTTTCTTGGTACCCAGAGCCGGACTTGAACCGGCACAGCCTTGCGGCCGAGGGATTT
>CAYJJB010000098.1:0-6193 GCA_964370405.1 uncultured Eubacteriales bacterium
CGATAACCCTTTGTCCTGTAACAAGTGGCATATCGGGTGGAAGTTTTTTGTTGTAAGGTCTACCTTTTCTTACAGGCCAGCGCTGCATAAGTGTTACATTTTTGTCGCCATTTTCGGTTTCTATAACACAAACAGTGTCTTCAACTTTGTAAGAACCTGCGTTAATTGATTTAATTTTACCGTTAATTCCATAAGGAACCATTATTTTGTGGACTATAATTTCAGTTTCATCTACTGTTCCTATTATGTCACCATTAGATACTTCATCGCCCACAGCTTTTGTTGGAACAAAATTCCACTCTAAATCTCTTTTAAGAGAAGGAACTTCAACGCCTCTTTTAAGGCTGTTTCCTGAAAGTTTCATGATGTCATCAAGTGGACGTTGGATACCGTCATAAATTGAGCTTATAAGACCTGGTCCTAGCTCAACGCTCATAGGCTCTCCGATTGACTCAACTGGTGAGCCTGGACCTAGTCCTGATGTTTCCTCATAAACTTGAATTGATGCTTCGTCACCATGAATTTCTATAATTTCGCCTATAAGTCTTTCGTTGCTAACTCTAACAACGTCATACATGTTGGCATTACGCATTCCGCCGGCAATTACTAGCGGACCTGCAACTTTTTTTATGATGCCTGTACTCATTTAGAATATCACCCATTTCTTTTATTTTTCGTTAAAGATAATATCAGAGCCTACTGCTTGTTCAACAGATTTTCTAACCATTTTAATACCCATACCTGTATTTCCCGTAATACCGGGAATAGGAATAATTGCGGGAAGCGGCGCACTTTGATAACGAGAAATTTCATTTTCAAGTGCAGCTGCCAGTGCCTCTGTAATATAAACTACGGCATAGACTCCCTCCGCAAGTTTTCTAAGTGTTTTCGCACCTTCCTGCGGATCCTCTACAGGGTAAATGTCAAGTCCAAGGGCGGCAAAACCGTATATGCTGTCCTTGTCACCCAAAACAGCTAATTTATACATATAAATCCCTCAGCCTTTCTCTTATCATTTCATCATCAAGCCCGTTAAGTTTACCGGACAAAACAATTTTTATAGCGCTTATCTCATTTTGTCTTGCGACCACATAGGCAAGTATTGGGCCTATGGTAAAAGGATTTACCTTTTGTTTTTTAATAAGTGCCATAAGTTTATTATCACACCATTTTTCAAAGGCTAAATTGCCTTCATTTAAATGCTCTACACAGTCGCTGTATTTTGTATGTGAAAGATAATTTAGTAAATCTTCTTCACTTTTTGCAGCTGCTATGGATAGTGCTTTAATATCAATATTTTCACATGCGACAAGCGCATCCTCAATAAAACTTAAGCTTTTCTTTGTTTTTTGGCACCTTACAGCAATTTTTATGTCTGATAAAGCACAGCGCAAATTAACATAGCTTTTTACAGTTTCGTCCTCGCTAAGCTTTGCGCTAGATAACATTGCACTAAGGCAAGCTTTGTCAAGCATCATATCACAAAGTTGTCCGTCAGATGTTTGCAAAAGTGTTTTATAAGCTTCTTCGGCAACCTTTTGCATATGTTTTGGCAGTGCTGTAAAGTTTGTTTCCTTAACAGCGGTTTCTATAAACTCACAGTCAAGGCTTCCGCCTTCACTAAAAACGCCTATAGTAGGGGTGTTTGTAACCACTGCCTTTATTGCAGCTTTTAAATTGTTATAATCGGTTTGATAAAACAAGACATTAAGCGGGCTTAAGTCCTTTAAAAGCTCTTTAATATAGTCCCAAAGTTTTTGATTTTCAAAACTAAGAATTTCTTCTGTGTTTTTTTCACTTCCGCTTCCAAAACCTTTATCAAACAGAAGTCTTAAGCACTCTTCATAATCTCTTGCATTCATAAGTGTGTCTAAGTCTTGTCTTGACAAAAGAGAATTTTCACGGTATCTGATTCTTGCCACCTGATAGGTGTAAAGTTCACTCATACACTACCTCCTAATTAAAGAGGATAGATGCCGCCTTGTCTTGAAGCTGTTCTGCTTTATCCTCAAACAGTGCATCAAAACTACAGTTTATATCTATGCCCTCATAAATAAGGAGGAAGCCGTTTTTAATATCGGCACTCTCTTTTGAGAGTTTAATTTGTGGGGGAAGTGTTTTTTCAAAATCAGCAGGAAGCCTGTCTAAATCGCTTTTTGAAAGTTTCATTACACCTTTTTCATCTGTCTTATAGCTATCAATTAGCTTAGTAAGTACTTGAAAATATTCGATTTCACTTAAATTTTGAAGCTTTTCTTTTGCAGCAGTAAGAGCTTTATTTATGAGTTCTTGCTTTTTATTCAAAAGTAGCTTTCTGCTTTCAAGTTCTGCAGCAGATTTTGCTCTTTCAAGAATATGCTCGGTGTCAAGCTTGTTTTTATGCTCATATTCTGCACTGGCTTTTTTAATTTCTTGTGAAGTGCTTTCAAAAATTTCAGCAGCTTTATTTTTGGCTGTGTCAATTTGTGTTTTTGCGGCTTCATTTGCGTCATTTTCAATTTCTGCAAGTATTTTTTCTAAACCCGACATATATTTCTCCTTCTCTTCAAATTTTTATAGGTCTTACTAAAATTTAGATGTTAATAGCACCTACGTTCATAACAGCAAGAACAGAAATTAGAAGTGATAAAATAGCATAAGTCTCAACCATGATAGGCATTAGTAGAGATTTTGAGAATTGGTCAGGTCTTTTTGCATAAAGAGCAATGGAGGCAACTGTTGCCTTAGCTTGCATTTTTGCAGAGTGTAGGCCAGCAAAAGCTATAGGAAGACAAGCTGCAAGATATAGTAAGCCTTTTGCAAAGCTAATGTCAGCATTTCCGCCTAAGATACCGATTTGTGTAAGTGTTAAGAAAGCGATTAGTAGACCGTAAATACCTTGAGTACCTGGTAGAAGTTGTAAAATAAGTGCTTTACCAAATAGTGATGGGTCTTCTGTTACGACGCCTGCTGCGGCCTCACCTGTCATACCAACGCCTATCGCTGAACCAATACCTGCCATTAAAACTGCTAGAGCAGCACCTGTAAGTGCTAGTGGTAAACCTAAAGTTGCTAAAATTTCTGTTGTAAACAAATCCATTATTATTCCTCCATAATTTTAAAATACTTTGTTTTTGCAGAGAACGGATTGAATTTTTTTCCGCCTCCCTCATAAAATTTGCCGAAAAATTCAACAAATTCTAACCTGTTTGAGTGAACATATGCGCCAAGAACATTTAGTCCAATATTTAGCGAATGTCCAAGTATAAATACTATTATAAAAACGATAGCGCCAACTACACCGCCGCCACCCATAGCACCCATTTGATTGAAAACAGATGCGATAACGCCTGTTGCAAGTCCTAGGGCTAAGAGTCTTGAGTAAGATAGAATATCGCTTATATAACTTGTTGCGCCATAAAGGCCGTATATGCCTTTCATAATTCTTATAGCAGGGGACTTTGATGACCTGCCCGCTGTAAAAATAATTCCTAAAGCGCCAATGCCTGCAAACACTGCGGCAACATTTCCTATCATAGGGTCAAGTGTAAAGCCAAGTCCTGAAATATCTTTAAACATTTCCATAGACATAAAGTATAAAACACCGCCACCTACTAAGAAGTACCAAAATACTACATCATAGATAGCATCTTTAATTTGTCCTGCTTTACACAGTAGGTAAAATTTCATGCCAAGACCTGTGAACAGATGAATAATTCCCAAAAGAAGTGAGAACATCAAAAGTGTCATAGGTTCATTAATTGGTTTAAACCAAACGGTTGGTGTTGACCAAGTTGCGTTAAAGAAAGTAGCGCCAACAACTTCTATTACATCTCCAAAGAAGCTGCCAAACATTAAGCCCCAAAACGCTGTAGATATACCACAGTACATAAACATTTTTACAGAGTTTTTAAGCCCTTCTTCCATGGTTTTAAACTTTTTCAAAACCACACCACAACCTATTGCCATAATCAGTCCATAAGCAAGGTCTGAAAGCATTAGACCGAATAAGAAGTAATAAAATATCGCCATAATTCCAGATGGATCAATTTCACCTTTTCCAGGTAGAGAGTAACTTTCAACTACATTCTCAACTGGTGCGGCAAAACCACCGTTTTTAAGTTTTACAGGAACATTTTCATTTGCTGCTGGGTCTGAGAGCTCAATAAAGCAGTCAAACTTGTCTTCAAGCTTAGCTTTTAAATTTAGACTATCTTCTTTTGTAATGTAACCGTTTATGCAAAATACTTTTTTGCTTTGCATAACTTGTCCCAGTACTTCATACTTTTCAAGTCTTGCACAAAGATAGTCATAGCAGCCAAGTAAATCATTTCGTCTGTCTTTGTATGAAATAATTTCATTTTTCATGCTCTCTATATCTGCTTTTGCGGTGCTTATTCTGCCATTTAGTATTTGCACTCTGTCAGACGGTGAAGTTTTGCTAGGAGCTGCAGGATAACTAAATCCATTTGAGCGTAAAGCAGACTCAAAATCATCTGATACACTTTTGTGACACACTGCAAATATACAAGTTTGCTGAGTGCTTGCACTTATAATTTCTACATCAAAGCTTAAAATATTTGGAGCTTCACTTGCAATAAGTGCAGTTAAAGTTTCATAGCTGTATTCACCTGGCATAGTGCCAATAAATACACTAGAACTTTCAGTTTTTTTAACTCTCATGGAAATATCAAGCATTTCCCATGGGAGCAGTGCTGAAATTGAGGCTTCGTTTCTTATTATATCAGCATTTAAATCAGCTATTTTTTTATTAAGGCTTACTATTTTATAAGATAGCTTAATAATTTCTTGAGAATTGTCCTCAAGCTTTTCATAGTCACCAGTGCTGAGTGCTTTGCGACCTTCAAACATTGAAAGTGCAGAGCTTTCGGGTTTAACCATTTGATCAAGAATACTTATTGAAGTTTCTAAACTTTTTCGGCTATTTTCAAATTTGCTTTTAGATGCATTTACATCTGCTTTAAAGAAAATATTTTCATTTTCACCAATCGTCGCTTCTGAAACTTCTACACAGCTTTGTCTTTGCAAAAATTCAAGTATGTGCTTGCGGTTTCGGTTAAGCCCGTAAATGTCGATTTTTTTCATGGGCAGTACCGCCATTAGCATCCCTCCTTAATTTAGGTGCGAAAAATTCTATTCGGCAATTACTGACAGTAAAACCTTTGAAATTTCTTCGCTTTTTTCGGTATAAACACTATCAAGTGTTTGGGCTTTTTTTGTAGCTTCTAAAAGAATTTCCTCGCTTTGCTTGTCCGCATTCAAAACCGCTTCTTTTTTAAGAGTAACAGATTTTGATGCCATTTGCTTTTTAAAGTCTTCCCAAGTTTTTTTGCTTTCCCTTTCTGCTGTATCCACAATTTCTAAAGCTTGTGTTTTTGCATCAAGTAAAATCTTGTTTGCATTTAACTCAGCTTCTTTTATAGTGGCTATAGTTTCTTTTGCCAAAAAATCACCTCACAATATTGTAAGAGAAAAGGGCTAAAAAACTGTGCACTTTTCCCTCGCATTATTTTATATAGTAATTATAGTACAGTAAAGAGAAAAAGTCAAAGAAGATTTTGCAAAAAACTTGTATTTAATAAAAAAATATTATATGATGGATAAAGCTTAATAAAAAGGAAGTAAAATGCATGAATGCTATACAAAAAATTACTATGAAATTTAGTAATAAAAGAAAACCCAAATATGAAATTGACATGTGTACCGGCAGTATATTACCCAAAATAATAAGATTTTCTATGCCGCTTATGTTATCAAGTGTGTTGCAGCTGTTTTTTAATGCCGCAGACATTATTGTAGTTGGGCAATACGCAGGTCCTACAGCACTTGCAGCAGTAGGCTCCACAGGCGCCGTAACATTTTTAATTATAAATGTGTTTATGGGACTTGCTGTGGGTGCAAATGTAACTATGGCAAGGGCTTTTGGTGCAGGCGACACAGAAAAAGTAAGTCGCACGGTGCATACATCTATACTAATAAGTATATTAGTTGGAACAGCACTTATATTTATTGGCTTGTTTTTATCAAAACCACTTTTGCTTTTAATGGGATCTCCCGCTGATGTTGTAGATCAAGCAACGCTTTATATGCGTATTTATTTTATAGGTATGCCGGCAAATATGGTGTATAACTTTGGTGCGGCAAACTTAAGGGCAATAGGCGACACAAAAAGGCCACTTTACTTCCTTGCAAT
>CAYJJB010000099.1:0-6168 GCA_964370405.1 uncultured Eubacteriales bacterium
AATAGTAGGTGGATGTTTTGGCAGATTTTAAATTAATTACCCCTTGCCGTTTGGGTGTTGAGGGCTTGGTTTCAACAGACCTTAAAAATATGGGCATGGAAAATGTTATGGCTGAAAATGGTAGAGTTTTATTTGACGGAGATGAAAGAGCGATAGCACGTGCGAATATTAATCTCAGATATTCAGAAAGGGTGCAAATTCTAATTGGCGAATTTGTAGCAATGGATTTTGACGCACTTTTTGACGGAGTTAAAAACTTGCCATGGGAAAACTTTGTAGGCAGAAACGATGCGTTTCCTGTAAAGGGAAGCTGTGTGTCAAGTCAGCTTGCAAGTGTTACAAATTGTCAGTCTATAATAAAAAAAGCGATAGTAGAGCGACTTAAATCAAAATATAATATCGAATGGTTTGAGGAAAACTCTACAACAAATCAAGTTCAGTTTTTAATTATGAAAGATAAAGTAAGTCTTATGATAGACACAAGCGGTGCAGGGCTTCACAAAAGAGGGTATAGAAGAAAGTCGACTGATGCTCCAATAAAAGAAACCCTTGCAGCTGCTATGGCAAATATCGCAAGACTTAGAAGTGATGGAACATTTTATGATCCATTTTGTGGCTCAGGCACTATGCTTATAGAGTCTTGCCTTTATGCGCTAAATATTGCACCGGGCATAAAGCGCTCTTTTTCGGCACAAAATTTTAAATGGATAGATAAATCTATTTGGGAAGACGAAAGAATGCGTGCAAAAGATTTAATTAAAAAAAATACAGGCTTTACAGCAACTGGTTTTGACATTGACCCACATGCGGTAGCTCTAACATTAGAAAATGCGAAAAAAGCAGGTGTTGCAAAATGCGTGGATGCCATGGTGCGTGAGGTAAAAGATTTTGCTCCTTTAAGTGAATTTGGCTGTGTTATATGCAATCCTCCATATGGTGAAAGACTGCTTGATGTAAAATCTGCACAAGAAATATACAAAACTTTGGGACAAGTTTTTGAAAGAAAAAGAGGTTGGGGATATACAATCATAAGCCCTGACGAGGATTTTGAAAAATGCTTTGGAAGAAAAGCTGATAAAAGAAGAAAACTTTATAACGGAATGCTAAAATGCCAAGTTTTTCAGTATTTTAAATAGGAGGTAAGTGTTTTGCATTACATAATAATCTATAATCCAGTAGCAGGCATAAGTTCCATTGCTCAAAAGTGTTTGCAGGTATTAAAAAAATATTTTGAAGATAATGATTTAGAGTACACTTTGTATGAAAGTAAATACAAGGGTGATATTACTAGATATTGCAAAAGTATATGTGATGACAAAGCTCCTAAACGAATTTATGGTGTAGGTGGAGATGGAACTTTGCTTGAAATAGCAAGGGGAGTCTATGGGTATGAAAATGTTGAAATTGGAATTTTTCCAACAGGCAGTGGAAATGATTATGTGAGAAGTTTTGGAGAGTTTTCCAGGTTTTTGAATATTAAAGCTCAAATAAATGCTCAGTCTAAAGAGATGGATATTATGGACAGCGACGAAGGCTGTTCAATGAATGTATGCTCTGTAGGTTTTGATGCAAAAGTAGCTTACGAGATGGTTAAATATAAAAATAAGCCTTTTATAAGCGGTTCTATGTCATATGACTTAGCGGTTGCAAAGTGCTTTTTAGGAAAAGTTGGGGACGACCTTGATATAAAAATTGGACTTGAAAATGAAGAAGTTAAAATAAGCGGAAGGTTTTTATTTGCGCTTATGGCAAACGGAAAATATTATGGTGGGGGATATAACTGTGCACCGCATGCAAAGCTTGATGACGGCGTTTTAAATGTGATACTTATAAAAAAACCACCACTTTATAAAATACCGAAAATGGTAAAAATATATAAAAAAGGAGAGTACCTAAACTCTCCTGATTTTGAAAAATATTTATTTACTTATAATGCACATTCACTTGAAATTAGCAGTAAAAAAGATATATATGTTAATTGTGACGGTGAATGTGTAAAGGCAAAGTATGCCAAATTTTCTTTAAGTAAATATAAAATTAAATTTATTTTACCTGATTAAATTTATGATTTGTTTTTTGTGTCTAATATTAATGTAATAGGTCCATTGTTTTTTGCATTGATATCCATATGAGCACCAAATTCGCCACACTTTACACGCTCTTTTGAAAGTCTTTCATAAAGGAGTTCTTTAAAATAGATATAAAGTTCGTTTGCACGGTCTTGCTTTGCTGCATTTTCAAATGATGGTCTCTTACCTTTTCTTAAGTCGGCTGATAGTGTGAAATTTGATATTAACAAAATATTGCCGCCTATGTCATCAAGACCTAGGTTGAGTTTGTCGTTTTCGTCTGTGAAAATCCTCAAATCACATATTTTTTTTGCAAGTTGCTGTGCATCTTGCGTTTCGTCATCTTTCATAACGCCTAAAAACACAAGAAGACCCATGTCTATGCTTCTTTCCTCATTGTTATTAATAACTACACAAGCACTATCTACTCGTTGAATAACTGCCCTCATTATTTTTCTCCTTAAGCTAAAATATGAAATTAATTCTACCACAGTTATATTCTTTTGTATATAAAAAAATAGAAAATGGAGTGTTATCATGGAAATTTTACTTAAAAATAAAAATACAACTGCAAAAATTAGTACGATGGGTGCACAGCTTTGCTCTTTTAAAAGAGAAGATGGATTTGAAATTTTATGGCAAGGTGACCCGAAATACTGGTCAGGTAGGGCACCTGTTTTATTTCCGATTATCGGCGCACTAAGAGGCGGTAAAACCGAAATTGAAGGCGAAATTTACAATATAGATAGACATGGTTTTGCAAGAAAAATGGAATTTGACGTTTTAAGTAAAAGCGAAACACATGTGGATTTATGTTTAAAATCAAGCGATAAGACCAAAGAGTTTTATCCCTATGATTTTATTTTTACAGTGAGTTATTTGCTTTGCGATAAGGGAATAACCACAAAATTTTCAACCAAAAATACAGGTGATAAAGAAATGTGCTTTTGTGTGGGTGGTCACCCAGCGTTTAATGTGCCACTTGCCAAAGGTGAAAAATTTGATGATTATGAATTAGTTTTTGAGTGTGAAGAAAATATAGATTGTCCACGCATTGACATGAATGAATGCCTGATTGATTTTAAAGAGTCTGCATTTAAACTGAAAAATAAGAAAGTAATTCCAGTTAAACACAGTCTTTTTTATAGTGACGCCTTGGTATTTGAAAATTTAAAATCGAATTATGTTTCGATTGTAAGTAAAAAGAGTAATACATCGCTTACGATGGATATTTCAAATTTTAAAATGCTTGGTGTCTGGTCTGCTCAAAACGATGCACCATTTGTAGCACTTGAACCTTGGGTAGGCTGTGCTACAACCACCGATGAATCAGACGAGTTTTCTAAAAAAAGGCATATGATTTTCCTAAATTCCAAACAAACAAAAGAGTTTGAGTTTACAGTATGCTATGATAGTTTAAACTGAAATTTTAGCAGAGGCAAGCTCTAAAGATAGCTTGTCTGATATCATTGCGATGAATTCACTGTTTGTAGGTTTTCCTCGGGTATTATGTATTGTATAGCCGAAAAATGAATTTAATACATCTACGTCGCCTCTGTCCCAAGCTACTTCTATGGCATGTCTAATTGCTCTTTCAACTCTTGAGCTTGTGGTGTTATATTCTTTTGCAACGCTTGGATAAAGTTGCTTTGTAACCGCATTTATAATATCAGGTTCACGTATTGCCATTATTATGGAATCTCGTAAATAGTGGTAACCTTTAATATGCGCTGGAACGCCTATTTGATGTAAAATATTTGTGACTTGTACTCTCAAGCTTGGGGAGTTTGAGTTGTTTTGCACCGCTGAGCTTTTAGAATTATAAGATTTCATGATTTTTTCCCCAATTTCAACTTTGTTAAATGGTGAGAGTATAAACATGTTAGCACCTGCGCTTAATACTTCTCTTTCAAGCATTGGTGTGGAATAGGATGCAGTAACTACAAAAAAGGGTAGAGGATTTGTCTTTACAGAGGAAATAATGCTTATTGCATCAAGATTTGGCATGAACAAATCCATGATTACAATGTTTGGCTTAATTTGAGAAATTTTATCAAGAAGAACTTGACCGTTTTTTCTTACAAACTCTATTTCTGCTCCAAGTGAAGTTAGTTTTTCGATTGAATCGCGACCCCATTCACCGTCTTCAGAACAAATAAGGATTTTAGATAAATTTTCCATTTGAACCTCCTAAAATATTTTAATGTGACCAAAGTTTACCATAGATTTTCAGTAATTTCAAGGGGGTTTGGTGTAAAATGATGAAAAAATTATTTGTCGAAAATTGTACACTTTCACCTTGATTTATCAAAAATTTAGAGGATTTATTGTATTTTGAAACTTTGTGACTTATTAATATTTTATTCTGGAATTAATACTGGTGTAAGTTGTACGAACATCAAATATTTACAAAGTTAAGTAATTATATATTGACTTTCCTTGTACAGTTTGTTACAATTTTTTATGGGAATAAGGTTGTTTATATGATGATAAATGGCCTAAATTACAAACCTTAATATGAGTTAACTTTTGAAGTTTATTCATTTTTTATGGAGGTTCAATTTAATGAATGATAGTAGGTATATTGATTTATCTGATGTACATCCTGATTTTAATGTATTCAGGCTGGAAAAATTTAAACTTGATATTGAAAGACTTAAAATTAATAAAGTCTGTATGACAGAAATTGTAAATGCAGATATGATGATTGCCACTTTTGGTATAGATTCATATACTTTAGGTTGTAAGGAAGTTTTAACACAGGGGAGAAATGATATTAAGGCGATGGGCCTTAGCCACTGTGTGATTCATTATATGTATAATTATAAAAACTTTATAGTTGCAGCAACACAAGACATGAGCGATAGCGATTTTGAAAAACTTATAAAGACTACTTATGAGCAGTATATGATATCAACCTCAAAAGAGGCAAAACTCAATGCACTTTCTCGTTTTGTAGTGGTGTATGGCAGTGATGATATAATTGATAGGGCAAATAGTGCATTTTATTTACATAGAAGTTCACAAAACAATTTCATAGTTGCATCAAACGAAAGAGAACTGCTTAACACGAAGAACAAAGAAGAAGTAGAAGTTTTTGAACTTATTAATTATGCAATAAATGAAAATAAAATTATTCCATATTATCAAGGAATATATAATAATGCAACTGAAAAAATAGAAAAATATGAAGCCTTAATGCGAATAGAAGATAGTAGTGGCAAAGTTTATCCACCAGGAATGTTCTTAGATGTCGCAAAGAAATTTAAATTATATCATACACTAAGTAAATTAATGATTGAAAAAGTTTTTTCTGATTTTGATGAGAAAGAAAGTGAAATTTGCATAAATATATCTTTGTTTGATATAGAAAGCAAAGAATTTTCGAGTTGGTTTATAGATAGAGTGAAGCACTTTAGTAATCCAAACAGACTTACAATAGAATTTGTTGAAACTGAAAATTATAACACAGGTGAGAAATTATTTGACTTTTTGAATAATTTAAAAGAAATTGGATGTGAAATTGCAGTTGACGATTTTGGAGTAGGCTTTGCAAATTACACTTCAATTATCTCTCTTAAACCAAATATAATTAAAATTGATGGTCAAATTATAAAAAATTTGCCAACAAACAATGACAGTAAAATAATTTTAGAGTCTATATGCTTTATGTCAAAACTGATAGGCGCAAAGACTGTAGCGGAGTTTGTAGAAAATGGTGAGATACAAGAGGTATTGCTTATTGAAAAAGTGGATTATTCGCAAGGGTACCATTTTGCAAAACCACAACCACTTTCAGAGCTTGATATAAATTAATTTAATATATTGACAAAAATAAAAGCCATGTTAATTCTATTTAGAGTTAACATGGCTTTGTGAAATTGTTTTAACTGATTTTGGGAATTTAAAAGCACAACCAAAGCCATGCCTTTAAAATTAATATGTATTTTATATTGTGGGTGATAATTTTTTTTCTGAAGCAAGATGAAGATTTAGTGTGCACCGACAAATGTTCATTTTGCGAATATCTTGCACGCTTGTTCGACAGCCCAGATTTGATGTGGTAAGAATAATTTTTCTTTTATTTCATCGATAGTTA
>CAYJJB010000100.1:0-5572 GCA_964370405.1 uncultured Eubacteriales bacterium
TCTACATGCTTTGTATGAGGGAACATGTCTACTGCTTGTATTTTTTCTACTTTATATTTATCTTTTGTAAGATACATTAAATCTCTTGCTAAGGTTTCTGGGTTACATGATACATACACTATTCTTTTAGGCGCTAGTGCACATAGGGACTTTAAGAAATTTTCGTCACTTCCTGCCCTTGGAGGGTCCATAAATGCTACATCGCACTCAACTTTGTCCTGTGCCATTTGCACCATAAATTCACCTGCATCAGCTGTGAAAAATCTTGTATTTTGTATTTTGTTAAGCCTTGCATTTGCAATTGCATCTCTTACCGCTGTAGCGTTATTTTCTACAGAAATAACATTTTTCGCTTTTTTTGAAGCAATTAGGCCTATAGTTCCTATGCCACAATATGCATCAAGCACAGTTTCCTCTCCTGTAAGACCTGCGTATTTCATCGCCAAATTATATAAAATCTCTGTTTGGATTGGGTTTATTTGATAAAATGAGCGTGAGGAAATTTTAAATTTCAAACCACAAAGCTCATCTACAATATACCCTTTTCCATATAAAATTTTCTCATTTAAAGAAAGTGTAAGTGGTGTTTTTGCATTATTTATGTTGAGAAGTAGCGTAGTTATTTTAGGTTGAGCTTCTAAAAGCATTTTAACAAAATTGTTTTTTGCCTTAAAAACAGGGTTTGCGCTAACCAAAACCACCATTATTTCGCCAGTGCTAAAGCCTTTTTTAATTAATACATGACGCAAAAAGCCTTTGCCAGTGTACTCATTAAATGGCAAAATTTTCAACTTTTTCATTATGGATTTAATGCTTAAAATAATTTCATCCGCCTCTTTATCTTGTGTAAGACAAAGGTCTGTTGGCACTATTTTACTGTCTTTTGACTGATAAACGCCTGATATGGTTTGACCTTTTCTGTCTACACCAAAAGCAGACTGTATTTTATTTCTGTAGTGATATGGGCTTTTCATGCCAATAATATCTTCTACTCTGGCAAATTTTCCTAAGTTTTTTACACAAATTCTTTCTTTAAGCTTAAGTTGTTCTGCATATGTCAAATTTTGCAGTTGACAGCCTGAACATTTTTTATATATGGGACATACTTTATTTTCCATTTCTTTTTCCTTTCGATAAAAAACCCGATTTCCTAAAAAGAAAATCGGGTCGTCTTTTTAAATAAATGCAAGTGGGTCTATACGAGAGCCATTTTGATAAATTTCAAAGTGTAGGTGAGGGCCTGTACTTTGTCCAGTACTTCCTGAGTATCCAATAACTTGGCCTTTAACTACTTCTTGTCCATAGCTTACAGACATAACTTCAAGGTGAGCATAACGTGTTGTATATGTGCTGTCATGATAAATTAAAACATTGTTACCCCAGTCCCAACGGTACTCGGCACTAAGCACTTCACCGTCATCTACTGCAACTATTTTTGTCATAGTTGGAATACCAACGTCAAGTCCATAGTGACCACCATAACGATAGTACTGAGTGATAGAGCCATAACCATAGCCTGGAATTGGCCATATTGGGTTAAAACCGTCATCAGATGATGTTCCTACGTCTGTGGCAGGAGGAGTTGTAGTTTCGGTGCTTGTATCATCTTCTGTGGTATCATCGCCCTCAGTGCCATTTGCCTCAGCTTCTTCTTTAGCTGCTGCTTCTGCTTCAGCCTTTGCTGCTGCCTCAGCCGCTGCTGCAGCTGCCGCCGCCTCTTCAGCTGCTTTCTTTGCTGCTTCTTCAGCTGCCTTTGCAGCAATTAATGAGGATATTTGCGCATTATATTCAGCATTTTCATTTTCAAGCACTACTAGTTCATCTTCTGCAATAAGTTGTTGCTCTGCAAGGTCTTCAACTAGCTCTTCATTTTCAGCATAAAGACCAGTAAGCTCTTCTTTGTCTGCTTCAAGCTGTGTTTTTTCTTGTGCTACTTGCTCTTTTTGAGCATCACGCTCTGTTCTGTCATCTTTTGTAATCTCTACAAATTCTGTAATTTCGTCCATAAGCTCTTTGTCAAAACTTGCAGTTGCTTTTAAAAGCTCATTTTGATAAGCAAAGTCATGAAGACTTTTTGAATTTAAAAGCACCTCTAAAGTGCTAACGCTACCTGATTGATATAAAACAACTATTCTCTCTTTTAGCTGTGACAAAGTGTCTGCATATTCAAGTTCTGCTGCTTCAATTTTGGCATCAAGCTCTATGATTGTTTTGTTAAGAGCCTCTATGGTTTCCATAGATTCAATTACTTTTTCCTCAGTAAGGCTAATTTTTTCGCTTAAGAGTTCTTGATATTCAAGTGCGGCGCTTTCATCTGCTTCCAGTTTATCAAGCTCGCTTTGAACTCTATCAATTTCCTCTTGAATTTCATCTCTTGCCGCTTCCAGTTCTTCTTGACTGCTTGTTGCATATACATTTGCCGAAAACAACATGCTAATGCTTAAAAACAGTGCTACAATTCTAAATTTATTCCCTTTTTTCATCATATTCCCTCCATAAACTTTACGTTTAAATAAATATTTGTGGATCTATTCTGCTTCCGTTTTGGTAAATTTCAAAATGCAAGTGAGGTCCAGTACTTTGTCCGGTACTTCCTGAGTAACCTATAACCTGTCCTTTAACCACATGTTGTCCAGCGCTTACTGTCATGGTTTGAAGGTGGGCATAACGTGTTGAGTATGTAGAGTTGTGGTAAACTAAAACATTGTTACCCCAGTCCCAACGATATTCTGCAGAGGCAACTCGTCCGTCATCTACTGCAATTATTTGTGTCATCATCGGTATACCGACATCAAGTCCATAGTGACCGCCATATCTGTATGCCTGTGTGATAGAGCCATATCCATATCCCGGAATAGGCCATACTGGATCAAAATCGCCATCACTCACATAACCACCTGGTGGTACGGCTGATGGGTTTTTAGCGGCCTCTTCAGCAGCTTTTCTCGCTTCTTCTTCAAGTCTTTTTTGCTCTTCTATAATTTCTGCAATTTGTGCATTATATTCTGCGTTTTCATTTTCTAAAAACTCAATGTCTTCTTCTTTTAATAACTGTAAAGATTTTAGCTCTGCAATTAAGTCTTCATTTTCTACATATAGTATAGAAAGTTCTTCCTTGTCAGCCTCAAGCTCTTTCTTCTCATTTGCAACTTCTTCTTTTTGCGCATCACGCTCTGCTCTGTCGTCTTTTGTAATATTTACAAACTCTGTTATCTTGTCCATAAGTTCTTTGTCAAAACTTGCGGTTGCTTTAAGCATTTCGTTTTTATAAGCAAAATCATGAAGGCTTGTAGAGTCCAAAAGCACTTCCAAGGTACTTATGCTTCCTGACTGATATAAAACGGTAATTCTTTCTTTAAGTTGCTCTAAAGTGTCTGCGTATTCAATCTCTGCAACTTCAATTTGTGCATCAAGCTCTGCAATGGTGTCATTTAAAGCATTAATGCTGTTTATTCTTGCCATAACTCTTTCTTCAATTAAGTTAATCTTTTCATATAACAACTCTTGATATTCAAGTGCAGCACTTTCATCTGCTTCAAGCGCATCAAGCTCTGCCTGAACCCTTGCGATATCCGCCTCAATTTGTTCTTGCTTTTCTTCAAGGTCTTCCTTTTGCTCATCAAGCGTCCCTGCGGCGTATACATTGCTTGCTGAAAGCACGAAAACGCACATCAAAAGTGCTATAACCTTAAAATATCTTTTAGATTTCACAGCCATATTGTCCTCCGAAATAGACTTATTTATGTTAACTTTTGAAATTATAACACGTTTGTAACCTTTTGTCTAGTCCCCTTATATAAATAAATTATGAACTCTTGCTACTAAATATGTCATATCTTACACTCAACCACAACATATTGTAAAAAATAAGAAAACGTAGCAAAAATCAGTATTATTTTGACTTGTAATTATTTAAAAAAATTGTAAGCTGTGCAGTAATATTTTATATTTTCAACTTAGAAATTTAAAAAGCGCAAAAAATAGTAATTACTAATAGTTTACAATTTGTAAACTTTATAAGTCTACCTTAGAAAATAAATGTCCAAATGCAAAATTGAAAAATTTTATTGTAAACAAGGCGTTTAAACTTGTAAAAACACTTGCCTTGTGATATACTCTTATATATTAATTTTACTTTGCCAAAATAGTGGCACGATGGAGGTTTTTTATGAAAGCAACAGACAAAACCATGGACAAGATAGTTAATTTATGTAAAAACAGGGGCTTTATATTTTCAGGTTCCGAAATTTACGGCGGCCTTTCAAACACTTGGGACTACGGTCCTTTGGGAGTTGAATTTAAAAACAATGTAAAAAAAGCATGGCTTAAAAAATTTGTGCAAGAGAATCCTTACAATGTAGGACTTGACTCTGCTATATTTATGAACCCAGAAGTATGGGTTGCAACAGGACATGTTGGCGGTTTTTCTGACCCACTTATGGACTGCAAAGAGTGCAAAACAAGACACAGGGCTGACAAGCTTATAGAAGACTTTTCAGGTGAATCAGCAGACGGTTGGTCAAATGACGATATGAAAAACTATATTGACGAAAACAATATAAATTGTCCTAACTGTGACAAACACAATTTTACAGATATTCGTCAATTTAACCTTATGTTTAAAACTTTCCAAGGTGTTACAGAAGATGCAAAAAGCCAAATTTATTTAAGACCAGAAACCGCACAAGGCATATTTGTAAACTTCACATCAATTCAAAGAACAACAAGAAAAAAAGTTCCATTTGGTGTTTGTCAAATAGGCAAGGCTTTTAGAAATGAAATTACACCAGGTAACTTTACATTTAGAACTCGTGAGTTTGAACAAATGGAGTGCGAATTTTTCTGCAAACCAGATACAGACTTAGACTGGTTTTATTATTGGAAAGATTTCTGCAAAAACTGGCTAATAAATCTTGGCATGAATGACGAAAATATGCGCCTTCGTGACCACAGAGCAGACGAGTTATCTTTCTACTCAAAGGCAACAACAGATATTGAGTACCTTTTCCCATTTGGTTGGGGCGAACTTTGGGGTATTGCAGATAGAACAGACTATGACCTAGGTAGACACCAAGAAAACTCAGGCAAGGACCTAACATATTTCGACCAAGAAGAAAATAGACGTTATCTTCCTTATGTAATTGAACCATCTTTAGGTGCAGACCGTGTAGCACTTGCGTTTTTATGCGATGCATATGACGAAGAAGAAGTTGGAGAAAACGATGTTAGAACCGTTTTAAGGCTTCACCCAGCGCTTGCACCATTTAAAGCGGCGGTTTTCCCACTGTCTAAAAAACTTTCAGAAAAAGCACAAGAAGTGCAAACTCTTCTTTCAAAATATTTCATGGTAGACTATGACGACACAGGTTCTATTGGTAAAAGATACAGAAGACAAGACGAAATAGGCACACCTTACTGTATAACAATAGACTTCCAAACAGTTGGCGATGACAAAACAGAGGCTGATAACTGTGTAACTATAAGAGAAAGAGATTCAATGGAGCAAGTAAGACTACCTATTGATAAATTGGTAGAGTACTTAACTGAAAAAACTGATTATTAATTTAAATTT
>CAYJJB010000101.1:0-5213 GCA_964370405.1 uncultured Eubacteriales bacterium
CAACTTTGATAACAGCAACACCACCTGCAAGTTTTGCAAGTCTTTCTTGTAGCTTTTCACGATCAAAATCTGATGTAGTTGTTTCGATTTGGCTTTTAATTTGACCAACTCTTGCTTTAATCTCATCAGAGTTTCCAGCGCCATCTACAATTATTGTATTTTCTTTGTCAATTCTTACTTGGCTTGCACGTCCAAGTTGCTCAACTGTTGTTTCTTTAAGGTCTAGGCCTAGTTCGTCAGTAATTACTTGACCGCCTGTTAAAGTTGCAATGTCCACAAGCATTTCTTTTCTTCTGTCGCCAAAACCAGGTGCTTTTACACCAACGCATACAAATGTGCCTCTTAGTTTGTTTAGGATAAGAGTAGTAAGTGCCTCGCCCTCGATATCCTCTGCAATGATAACAAGTTTTTTACCTGCTTGAACAATTTGCTCAAGTAAAGGAAGTATGTCTTGTATTGAAGAAATTTTCTTATCTGTAATTAAAATGTAAGCATCGTCAATTTGAGCTACCATTTTATCTGTGTCTGTAACCATGTAAGGTGTGATGTAACCTCTGTCAAACATCATACCCTCTACAACTTCGCTATAAGTATCAGCAGTTTTTGACTCTTCAACTGTTATAACGCCGTCAGCTGTAACTTTTTCCATTGCATCAGCAATTAGTGTTCCAATTTGCTCACTTGCAGAAGAAACTGCCGCTACTCTTGCTATGTCATTTGTTCCTGCTACATTTTTTGAATGTGTCAAAATAGCTTCAACTGCTGTATCAGAAGCTTTTTGGATACCATTTCTTAAAATCATTGGGTTAGCACCCGCTGTAACATTTTTCATTCCGTCACGAATTAGCGCCTGTGCTAAAAGTGTTGCTGTTGTTGTTCCGTCACCTGCAACGTCGTTAGTTTTTGTTGCAACTTCTTTAACAAGTTGAGCACCCATATTTTCAAATGCGTCTTCAAGTTCAATTTCTTTTGCAATTGTAACACCGTCGTTAGTGATAAGTGGTGCACCAAATTTTTTGTCTAAAACCACGTTTCTTCCTTTTGGGCCTAAAGTGATTTTAACTGTGTCTGATAACTTATTTACACCCTCTAAAAGAGCTTTTCTTGCGTCTTCACCGTAAATGATTTGTTTTGCCATAATATTTTCCTCCTAAATTATTCTACTACTGCTAAAATGTCTGATTGACGTACTATAGTATATTCTTGTCCGTCAACTTTAACTTCTGTTCCTGTATACTTACCTGTGATAACTCTGTCGCCTTCTTTGATATACATTTTTATTTCTTTATCATCAACTATTCCGCCTGGTCCTACTGCAACTACAACTGAAACCTCTGGTTTCTCTTGTGCAGAACTTGTAAGAACTATGCCGCTTTTTGTTGTTTCTTCGGCTTCCTCTGCTTTGATTAGAACTTTGTCTAGTAATGGTTTTATTGTCATAATAACTGCCTTTCTCCCAAAGGTTTTTCCTATGGGTTAAAAAATATGTTTTAAAATTAATTAAATCCTTGAAAAAAGGTTTTTTAGCACTCCCATATAATGAGTGCTAAAAACATTTTAATAAAGTCTTAGATAAAAATCAAGTGCTTTTCCTGTAAAAATTTATTTTTTACAATTTTTTCATAATTAAGCTTTACTGCGATCTTTGATTTTCCATGCTACAAACAAGTTGCCAAGTGATAATGTCGCTGCAAGGAAAAACACCCAGTGCGCACCATAAATTTCCCAAATGAACCCGCAAATCTGTGCGGCAATTATTGACACCACATGGTCAAGGCTTATCCCTGTTGACAAAACGCTTGTAATTTCACTTTGCTTTACAGCGATTTGCTTTAAGTACACCGATTTAACCATTCCAATTTGCATAGATAATCTGTCTAAAACAAATAAGCCATACACTACCATCACTGGCCAACCAGACTGAGGTATCGCACTTTCAGCTATTCCCCACACTATAAACCCATAAAGCACGTATATTATTATGAAAGTAAGTGCATCTAAATACATCATAAACTTAATTCCAAGTCTGTCCATTAGCTTTCCTATGTATTTTAAGAAGAAAATTCCTATAAAACTTGAAACTATGGTTAAAACAGACATAACATCTGCACCCTTTAACAGCAGGTCTATTACAACCCAAGAGCCAAATACATAAGCAATTTGTTTTTGCACACCGTGAAGTATGGTTAGCATGTAGTAAAATTTATATTCTCTTCTAAAAACAAGCTTAAACTTCTTTTTACTTTTAACTTGAAGCACCTTGTCTTTTTTAGCTTGTTTCACAAGCAAAATAGCAATCGTGAAAGCTACAGCAAAGCTAATACCAGAAACTATAAATATCGTTGTAATTTGTCCGCCAAAACTAAAGATACCAAACCTAAATCCAAAAAAAACTATAATCCCTGTTAAAAATAAAATTGCCGTCCTAAAACTTGCATACATTCCCATGCGCTCGCCAACTCTATCAGGCTCCGCAAGTGCCATACCTATTGAGTCTTGAAGTGGCATAAATATATGCATACCAAGTGAGTTAATAAATAAAAATATTAGCATCACTGTAAAACTTGGAGCAAACAGTCCAAGTGCCATAACGCCAACGCAAGCAAGAATTTGCGCAACTATTGCAATTTTCAAATCCCCAATAAACGAAAGCGCCGCAATAATAAACACACACAAAACACCTGGTAATTCTCTTGGAAACTCAATAAAAGCTCTTTGTGATGCCGTAACATCATATGCCTCTTTATAGTAATTCCCATAAACCGCATCACTAAGTCCGTTGCCAAAACTTGCAACACAGATAAGTGCAATAAACAAGAACATAGACATACTTATGCCTCTTTTATTCACTATATAGTTTTTTAGTTTACTCATCTTCACCCTCCTAAATAAAATCTTATTAATTGTACCATCTTTAGACATTTTTAGCAAGATTTATATTGACTTTCTTAGCCAGAAAACGTATTATTGATTTATCACAATAAAGTGAAAAGGAATGTAATCTATGGAAGAGCTTATATATTATCCAAATCCTGATAAAATTTCACACTTTTCACTTTCGCATTTGCCAGACACTCTGCATAACATTTATGCAGGTGGCAAAACTGAGTGTGTAAGAAACAAATTTTAATTAGTTGAGGAAATTATGAATAGAATAAATAAAAGTGATATAGTAGTTGTAAAAATAGGCACATCAAGCCTTACTTATGAAAACGGAAAACCTAATTTAAGACGAATGGAAGAACTTACAAGAGTGATAAGTGACCTTCAAAATTCAGGTAAAAAAATGATACTAGTGTCCTCTGGCGCAATTGGTGTAGGCATGGGAAAGCTAGGGCTTCATGCAAGGCCTGATGACACTGCAAAAAAGCAAGCTCTTGCCGCAATAGGCCAATGTGAACTTATGTTTATGTATGACAAATTTTTTTCCCAGTTTAACATAAACATAGCACAGGTACTTCTAACAGGCGATGTCGTAAACAATGAAGAGGGTGTAAAAAACGTTAAAAACACTTTTTCAGAGCTATTAAAAATGGATATAGTGCCTATAGTAAACGAAAACGATACTGTTGCAACATACGAATTAGAGGGCAAAAATATAGGTGACAACGACACCTTATCTGCGATAGTTGCAAAGCTTGTAGAAGCTGATACTTTAATAATTTTAAGTGACATAGACGCAATGTATGATGGAGATCCAAAAATTAAAAAAGATGCAAAGCGCATCAGTTTTGTAGAAAAAATAGACGAAAGTATAGAAGTACTTGCAGGAGATGTTGGCTCAAAATTCGGTACAGGTGGAATGATAACAAAAATTAGAGCTGCAAAAATTGCAACAAAAAAAGGGATTACCACCTGCATAATAAACGGAAACAACCCACAAAATATATACAATTTACTAGACGGACAGGATATAGGAACAGTTTTTAAGGAGGCGATAATAAATGAATGAAGTTAAAACTTTGGGAAGGCTTGCAAAAAAAGCTTCCGTCACACTTGCAGTTTCAGGTAAGGCTAGAAATCATGCACTTAAAAACATGGCAGAAGCACTTGTAGAAAACAGCGAATTTATAATTAATGAGAATAAAAAAGATTTAACAAATGCTAAAGAGAACGGACTTAGCGATTCCATGATAGACAGATTGATGCTTAACAAAGACCGAATAAACGCCATGGCAAACGCAACACTGGATATAGCAAAATCACCCGACCCTTTAGGTAAAATTTTAGACGGAAAAAGACTTGAAAATGAACTTTTGATAACAAAAATCACAGTGCCTTTGGGTGTTATAGGTATAATTTTTGAATCTCGTCCAAATGTAAGCGCTGACTGCGCTGCACTTTGTATAAAAAGTGGAAATGCTGTGATTTTGCGAGGTGGCAAAGAAGCAATTAATTCCAATGTCGCAATTACCGACGTACTGCGCACAGCGGTAGAAAAAGCAGGACTTCCAAAAGACTGCATAAATCTTGTAAAAGACACTGGTAGACAATCTGCTAAAGAGCTAATGGAGCTATCTGATTACTTAGACTTGCTTATTCCACGAGGCGGCGCAGGTTTGATAAGAGCTGTAGTAGAAAACGCAAAAGTTCCTGTAATTGAAACAGGTGCTGGAAACTGCCATGTTTATGTTGACAAGTATGCAAATTTGGAGATGGCAAATGAAATTATTTATAACGCAAAAACCTCACGCCCCTCAGTCTGTAACGCAATAGAAACCGTGCTTGTCAATAAAGATATAGCAGAAAAATTCTTGCCACTAATGCAAGAAAATCTTAATAAAAAAAATGTGGAACTTAGAGCATGTGAAAAAACACTTCAAATTTTGCCAGATGCAAGCCCCGCTGAAAACTTGGACTGGGACACAGAGTATAGCGATTATATTTTAGCTGTAAAAATCGTTGACGATGTAAAAAACGCTGTAGAACATATTGAAAATCACTCCACAAAACACAGTGAAGCGATAATAACAAGCGATATAGAAACTGCGGAATTTTTTGTAAACACAGTCGACAGTGCCGCCGTGTATATAAATGCCTCCACCAGATTTACCGACGGAGGAGAATTTGGCCTTGGCGCAGAAATAGGTATTTCCACACAAAAGCTACACGCAAGAGGCCCCATGGGACTAGAGCATTTGACATCATATAAATATATAATAAGAGGACAGGGACAGATTAGGTAATTATTAATAAATAGCTAAAAAAGAAAA
>CAYJJB010000102.1:0-5088 GCA_964370405.1 uncultured Eubacteriales bacterium
TTATGTATATAAGGCTATTTTAAGCCGTTCTACAGTCTTTGAATTTAAGGCAGTTGACGATAATGAAATTCAAAAGGCGGTACTTAGAGCCTTTGATATTTTGGAAAAAGAGCAGTCGGTAAAAATTTCTTATGATGAAGACGTGCCAAAATACATCTCCACTGCATGTGCAGGAGATGTGCGAAAAGCGATGAATGCGGCAGAGCTTTGCGCTCTTACTGCTAGTATTTCAAACGACGGACTTTTCATCAGCATGGAAACTGCAAGAATGCTTGCACAAAAAAGTGCTATGAGATATGATAGAGATGGCGATGAACACTACGATATTTTATCAGCCTTTCAAAAATCTATGAGAGGCTCTGACGTAAATGCCGCACTGCACTACCTTGCAAGACTTTTAGTTGCAGGCGATTTGCCCTCGGCTTGCAGGCGCCTTATGGTATGTGCATGTGAGGATGTTGGACTTGCGTGGCCACAAATTATACCAATAGTAAAAGCTGCGGTTGATGCCGCACTTATGGTGGGACTGCCTGAGGCTAGAATACCACTTGCTGATGCAGTAATTTTAGTGGCACAAGCACCAAAATCAAATTCTGGTGAAATGGCAATAAATGCCGCAATGAATGACATTGAAAATGGTTTTGTAGGACCTATACCCAGATGTCTTCAAAACAAACATTACGACGGTGATGACGTAAAAAACAAGGGACAATTTTATAAATATCCACATGCCTTTGAAAACCACTGGGTAAAACAGCAATATTTACCCGACAATTTAGTAAACGCAGTATACTATGAAGCTGGCGAAAATAAAAGCGAGCAAAGCTTTGAAGCTTATTGGAAGAATATAAGAAAATAAACAAATTGTAAATTAAGAAAGGGGGCCCGCAAATTATGAACAGTGAGGTACTTAAAAATTTAAGCTTTGGAATGTATGCAATAGGCGTTAAAGATAAAACCAAGGCATCAGCCTGCATATCAAACTCAGTAATGCAAGTAGCTAGCGGTCAACGACCAGCACTGGCTGTTTCACTCAACAAATCATCTTTTAGTGCTGAATGTATAAAGAAAGAAGGCGTGTTTACAGTGTCTGTTCTTTCAACCGACACACCCTCAAGTGTAATAGGCGCTTTAGGACTTGTAAGCGGTAAAAAAATTAAGAAGCTTAAAAATATTAGACATAAAATTTTAGTAGAGGGTGTGCCTGCAATAAAAGAAAATACTTGTTGTTGGTTTTTATGCAATCTACAAAGTTTTATGGAGTATGGAAGTCAGTATATTTTCATTGGTGAAATTATAGCAGGTAGTGACATTTCAAATTTCACTCCTATGACCTATGAATACTATAAAGAAACATTAAAGGGCATACCTTCAATTGACTCCCCTGTGTATTTTCCACCTAAGCAACCACAAAAAAACAGTGGAGATACCTTTATTTGCTCTGTTTGTGGTTATGTTTATAATGATAAAAACTTTAGTTTTTCTGAGCTTGAAGAACAGTGGAAATGCCCCATTTGCACCATGCCTAAAAAGGCATTTGTGAGAAAAACATAGGAGTATTATTATGAGTGAAATATTTACAAGACGAAGTGTAAGACAGTTTAAAGATACAAAAATTAAAAAAGAAAAAATTACAAAGTTGCTTGCAGCCGCAATGCAAGCTCCCTCAGCAGGAAACCAGCAGCCTTGGGAATTTATAGTGCTTGACGACAAAGACAGACTTTCTGCCTTATCAAACTTTAGCCCATATGCAAGCTGTTTAAAAAATGCTACTTTGGGAATAATTGTTTTATCAAATTCCAAATATTTAAAATTTCCCGACTATGTTGACCAAGATTTGGGTGCATGCACTCAAAATATATTATTAGAAGCTGTTAAGCAAGATTTAGGTGCTGTGTGGCTTGGTGCAAAAGGTAGTGAACGTGAGGAATTTATTTCTAAATTTTTTAATTTGCCACCACATGTGAAGGCATTTTCCGTGCTAGCTTTGGGCTATCCACAAAGTGATAAATCTAACTATTTTCTTGATAGATTTGATGAAAGTAGAATACATTGTCAAAAATACTAATAATTAATATTTTAACTTGATTAATCTCTCTATTAGTGATAGAATAAGTGTATATAACTTATTTTTTCATAAATTAGGGAGGTTAATTTTCATTATGCTAAAGTTCTTCTCATCACAAAAATTAACGACGAAGTTTGCGTTTCAGATAGGACTATCTTTAATTTTGGTTTTTACCATTTTACTTACCATTACCACCAATATGACCCGAGCGATAGTTCAATCGCAGGCAACTAATAATTTAAGGCTGACAGCGCAGTCTAATGCTGTTATTCTTCAAGAAATGCTAAACTCTGCCGAGGGTGCTAATCAAAACATTGTAGACTATCTATCAAAGCGGTTTTCAGATTATATAAATAACCCTGAGGAAGAGGATATGGAAACTATTTTGGAAAGCAGAGTGGTAGATGATTTAGAACTATCTTTATCTTCTTTTCAGACTGAATCATATTTTTTAAACACTTTCTGGTCGCTTGTTAAAAATAATGACGTAATACATGGAATGGGTGCAATGTTTGCCCCATACGCATTTGATCAAAGGCTTAATCAATTTGCAATTTACGTTGATTCAGAAAACGCCACCATTCAAAGTGAAGATGTTTATTTTGATGAAGATTATTTTAATGAAGATTATTACACGCTTGCTGTTGAAAAAGGTTCAACATATATATCAGAACCATATATGTACGCTGACTCAAACATTATTACGGTTTCAACCCCAATAATCTTACAAGACATGTTAATAGGTGTTGTCACAACCGATATAAATGTTAGCTCTTTTGATAATCTTACAATTGCACAAGGCGAGTTTGACTCTCTTTTCACCTCCGTTATAAACGAAAATTTAAATTATGTAATAGATCTTGACAGTCCAGAGTTAACTGGAACTTCTTATTATAATAACTTTACAGAACAAGCAGCCATGGACGAGTTTGATGCATATATCGCACAAAAAGCACCATTTTCACAAAGCGTGTTAGGTTATACAATATACTATAATCCCATAACAATAGGCGATATAACATGGTGGACACAAAGTGGTATTTCAGATGTGAATCTATTTGCTGACACCACATATCTAACTTATTTATTAATTATAACTTGTGTTATATCACTTATAATACTGCTATTTTTAACTATAATTATTTCAACAAAACTTTTATCACCGCTTAAAAACATTATGACGGTATCTGACAATATTTCAAAAGGTAGCTTTAATAACAAATTAGCTGTGAAATCAAAAGATGAAATCGGCGTACTTTCTGGCAGATTTAACTTGATGTCGGATAACTTAGAGCGTTTGGTTGCAGAAATACAGTCCCTTCTATATCAAATGAGCCAAAGCAACTTTGACTTATCAAATATTTCAGACAATGACCTTTATGTAGGTGAGCTTGCAGAGATTAAAGCTTCATTTGTTAAAATCTCAAAGCAAATAAGTATTACTATGAACGACATTAAAGACATAGCCTTTGAAGTTACACAAAGTGCTGAACAAGTGTCTTACGGTGCTCAAACCTTGGCGCAGGGTACAACAGAGCAAGCTGCAAGTATAGAGCACTTAAAATCTTCCATAGAAGAGCTATCAGGATACATTAATCAAAATGGAAACTACACTATTACAGCAACAGAGCTTACAAAATCTTCTGCAGATATAGTATCAAATAGCCGATCAAAAATGAGTGATTTAACACATGCAATATCAGAAATTGAGGCATCTTCCACAAATATTAGTAAGATTATAAAAACTATAGAAGATATCGCTTTCCAAACTAATATTTTGGCGCTTAATGCAGCAGTTGAAGCAGCAAGAGCTGGTGAGGCTGGTAAAGGATTTGCAGTTGTTGCAGACGAAGTAAGAAACCTTGCACAAAAATCTGCCGATGCCACACAAAGCACAACAGCGCATATCAATTCAACACTGTCACTTGTTAAAACAGGTACAGCACTTGCAAAAGAGGCAAATGATTCTTTTGAAAGCGTAAGTACTGCTCAAAAAGAATTTGTTGATATTATAGGAAAAATATCTGCGGTTTCACAACAGCAATTAATTGGTGTTGATAATATTTCTCATAATATTCAAGAAGTATCAGAAGTAGTTCAAACTAATGCTGCAACAAGCCAACAAAGTGCCGCAGCAAGCGAAGAACTATCCGTACAAGCCACAACACTAAGCAGTTTGGTTTCACACTTTGTATTAAGTGAAGAAGACAACAATAATTAAAGTATAATTAAATGAAACATTAAAAAGTAGAGGATAACGAAATCCTCTACTTTTTTCGTCCTACTCCCTACCCCACTTTCTACCTTATTTGATATGCTTGACACTCTAAAATGAGTGAGTAATACGATGATATAGGATATTTGTGGCATAAAAAAGTCAGCCAATATACGGCTGACTTTTTTTCGATTATGCGTTTTAGGGCAGTATGAAAGCTGACCTTTCGGTCAGCTTTCAATTAATAATATTATACGTTTGCTTCTAGGTCTTCGTCTTCTTCTTTCTTTCTAATGAAGAACATTACGAAAGCTTGAATTAGAGCAACTGCTGCAAACACTACGCTGTATATATCAAATACTATCATAGGTTGTGTGAAATCTTGTGTTAAGAATAGTAATATTACACTGAAGATAGCCATAACAAATAGTCCAATGTTTGTGAATAGACGTTTTTTGTTTTTCTTTTCTTCTCTTTCTGCGTCTGCGTAATATCTTTCTTCTTCGTTCTCATCTTTTCTTGGTCTGATTATCAGATAAGAAATCGCTAGAACACCTGCAACTATTGTCATTATTAAGTCGAATAAGCTCCATGCGCCGCCTTTACCTGAGGCTAGAGGTGCTGCTTCGTCTTCAATAGTTTCTGTTGTATCTTCTGGAGTTGGTGCAAGTGGTGTTTCCACTTCTTCAATCTCAACTACAGGCTCAGTTGTTGGTTCCTCTGGATCAACTGGATCTACTGGATCTACTGGGTCAACTGGATCAACTGGGTCTACTGGATCAACTGGGTCTACTGGATCAACTGG
>CAYJJB010000103.1:0-5025 GCA_964370405.1 uncultured Eubacteriales bacterium
TTGTAGACAATGAAACTTATTTTTTGAAAACGGGAGAAGCTATTTTTATACACTCGCATCAAGTACATTCTTTCATGGCTGATTGCGATAAAACTTGCTCTTATGAGTCCATCGTATTTGATATTTCACTTCTTTCGGGGCTAAATTATCACACCGACCAAACGTCTTTTATTTCACCTTTGATTAACGAAGAACTCATTCTTCCGACTATTTTTACTGATAAAGGACAATCTGAATCACTTATTTTCGATTATGTAAGAACCATAATTCGTCTTTATAATCAAGGTAAAACCGCTAACATTTTAGAAATTAAGGGTTATCTTTATTTTATTTTTTCACTATTATTTAGATATGCCGATTCGACTTCAAAAACTAGCCCAAAACAACGCCGCAATACAGAGCTCATAAAAAGCACTTTAATCTATATAGAGGAAAACCTTGATAAACCTCTTACCACTCAAAATTTAAGCAAAAATTCATATTTAAGTAACGAACACTTTTGCAGGTTATTTAAAAGGGCTACAGGGCGTACACCTGTCGATTATATTAATAATCTAAAAATGAATAAAGCGGCTGAACTATTACAATCCGGAGATAAAAAGGTAATAGAAATTGCTTTTATGCTCGGGTTTAATAATCTTAGCCACTTTAATCGTCTTTTTAAACGTTATATGAAAAAACTACCTAAAGAGTATAAGCCGCAAAAATAATCTTTCTTTTTACTTTCTTATAAGAATTATAACATCGACATCTTCATCTAACTTACACTATCACGACAATAAACCTATACTATTCCGACATTTTATGGATTTTAGATATCTACAACTTGGCATCCAAAAACTCCCTTCAATTACCCCCAAAAATAAAAGTGCTGAAAACACCCATAAAAAGGGTCATTTTCAGCACTTTTTGTGACAGATACTCAAATGTGTCACAGTTTTTAAGCATGTTTATGTCCAGTGCAACTTAAACGCAGGCGCAAAAAGTCGCACTTCATAAAACACGAAGTGCGACTTGCATGTCGAGGGTCTCGACTGGAAGGTGTAACACATTTGGATATTATCTTATTTTAAAAGAGGGTTTGAACTCGTAGTTTTTCACTTATTCTTCTACATATTCATGTGGCCTTTCCGCATAATCTTTAAGAACTTTATTTCCAAAATGCACAAAACCGTTCGAATCAGGTGGGGGTCATCATCATAATCTTATAAAAATCTTTTTGCACTTCACCTATAGCAGTCACATTGTAAGTGAAATCACATATTTTCTACATGTCTTTTCACTTTATGTAATTCAAAAAAAATAATTTTAAAATCTTTGATATAGTTTTTAAGGTTTCACTGTCATCACCTTTATGAATATTATCTATAAATTCGCTGTTTTGCACCATGCTACTGCTAATACTTCCCATTATTTCACCATTTATTTTTTCATTTTCATCTTTTGGAATCAACATAGTGAAGATTATACTTATACCCTTAAAATCAGGTGACTTGAACTCTTCTAAATCGTCAGCAGTAAAAATATTAAATGACGGATTTTTAACTCCTCTACTTTTAGCATGTAAGAGTGCAAAATTTAATTCAGGAAAAATCTGACTTGAAATTCTTTCCCTTTTCAAAATATCATCTTCTACAACTATTGGGTTTTCATCAACACCGCAAACGGTAGTTGCAATTAACTTTAGAGCTTGTTTAAAATCTATATTTTTATCTATTTTGTAAATCCCAATATTATTTTCAATAAGACTGATTTGATTTATCATGGAAGAAATCGTTTCAAACTCTAAGTTTCTTTTATCAACAGAGTTTTCTTCTGTATAAACTTCGTATTTATTTATCATTTGACGTATTTGTTCCATATTCTTTTCACTAACAAGTGGGCTGACTTCTACCACCTCAATATCCTTTAGATTCAAGGAAATACTTGAGATTAAAAAATCTTCTTTTTTTATAATTTCATCATTGATATCATTTTTCCCATAAGCACTGAGTAAAACGCTATCTTTAAATCTTTTCTTAAGCTTTGAGAGCATAAGTCTTGAAATACCTATACCGCTCGAGCAGACAATACCTATATTTACAACTTTCGATTTTTGCTTATTCGTTTCTATTCTGACAAGCGCCGCTGCAAAATGCACTGCTAAAAATCCAATTTCAGCTGGCGGTACTGTTTTGTCTATACATTCTTCTAAAGCTTTTGCAGAATTTTCACATTTCCTATATACATCACTGTACTGATTAATCACTTCGTTTAACATGGGATTATGAATATTCATACCGTTTGAAAGCCTAATTATTGTAGGCTCTAAATGTGCTAATAAACTATCCAAAAATTCTTCATCTTGCTTTAATTGATATGCCATTTTTTCATCAAACGCATAAATCATTTTATCCGCAATTAAATTGATATTTTCAAGTCGGCTCCCCGTTTTTATAGTGACTCTTTCAACTTTAGAGGCTTTTATATGTAAACAAATGTAAGAAATCTCCACTTCAGGAATCTCAATATCAAATTCCTCTTCTAATTCTGTAGCAATTTTTTGCGCAACTAAATACTCTGTATCTTTGGGCTGTAATTTCTTCTCAGTAATATTATCTTCGATTGTTTCTTCATTTAGTATTCGCTTTACCGCTATACTGATATGCATAATTAATCCAATGTAAGAATTCTCCGTAAGTTGTTTAACATAATCACTATTTATTCTGTTTATGCAATCTGTCACTTTTCGCACGGTGTCTTCACCTAAAATTTGTAAAAATCCTGATTTTTGAAAACTATCAATAATATCACTACTTTTTGAATCATTGTGATATATTTCTAAAAGATAATCCGAGCCTATGTTTTCGCTTAAAAAATTCTTTATCGCTTTTCTATAATTTAATTCTGTTCCTTGCACCGATATGCCGCTGCCGGGTTTTTTTACTATTTTTAAATCATGTAAGTTAAACCATGTTTCAAGAGATTCAATGTCGGCACTTACTGTCGCTTCACTAACTTTAAATTTAGTGCTGTACCAAAACAATTTTTTAACACCTTTATCCGTCAACATCTCAAAGGCTATCTTTTTTCTCCTGTAATCTTTGTCGTTGTCATCAAGTGCATTGTCACCGCTTAATTCATTGAATAGAGCTATTTTATCTTCATCTTTGCCTATTATCCAAACACCGACACCAGTTTTCGAAGCAAATTCCAGATTGTATGACATTAAATCACTCGGCAAAAACTCAAGTTCTCGTTGAACTGTGCGCTTACTCACACCAATTTTTTCTGACAACTTCACAATAGATACAGGTGAATTTTCTTTCAACATTAAAAGTAATATCTTTTTCTCTCTTGCGCTAAAACTCATGTCACACAACCTTTCTTGATAAATAATTTTCTTAATTATACTAATTATTATAGTATGATACAAGACAAATTTCATCTTGTATCACACTAACTTCTATTAAATTTTATTGCTTTAAGGTTTCTACCAGTTCCCCATACTCAGGAGCTGCCATAAAGTTTGTAATTGTTACAATCTTAGCGCTTGGATTGCTTTTTTCAGCTCTCTCTTTTAAAGTCTTATGAGTTACAACAATTTGCACATCTGCCGGAATTGATGAAACTGATGTATGGATAACTTCGATATCGCCTCTTCCTGCCGCAGCTAATTTTTTTCTTAAAACCGTAGCTCCCATTGCACTTGAACCCATTCCTGCATCACAAGCAAAAGCGATTTTACTTATTTTACCATCTAAGACAAGCGGAGCTGCCTCTTCTACAGGAAGACCCATTGCCCTATTTTTTTCTGCCGCTCTTTGTGCCTGTGCATCTTCAAGACTTACACCCTTATTCATAAATTTAAGTAGTGGTATAGCTATAAGAAGGGAAACTGCAGTTGAAACGAGCACACCTAAAATTATACCAAGATAAGAATTTTTTTCCGCCATAACAAATATTGCCAAAATACTTCCCGGAGAGGCTGCAGAGGTAAGTCCTACATCAAATAAACCGAATACAAAAATACCGCTGATTGAACCACCTATAGTCGATAGAAGTAGCAAAGGATTCATAAGAACATATGGGAAGTAAATCTCATGTATTCCTCCGAAAAAGTGGATAATTGCTGCACCTGGAGCAGTTGTTTTTGCACTACCTTTTCCAAGGAAACAGTATGCAAGTAAAACGCCAAGCCCTGGACCCGGATTAGACTCAAGCAAAAAGAAGATTGACTTTCCTATTTCATCGACTTCTTTCATTCCAATAGGAGATAAAATACCATGATTAATGGCATTATTTAAAAATAGTATTTTAGCTGGTTCTATAAATATGCTGACTAGCGGAAGTAGGCCGTATTCTAAGAAGAAGGTAACACCAACTTCTATCACATATGTAAATCCTAAAACCAGTGGAGTAATACCTATCATTGCTAGTAGAGAAAGACCAAAACCAATAATTCCTAACGAGAAATTATTTACAAGCATTTCAAAGCCGGCTTTAACTTTATTGTGCATAAATTTATCGAATAGTTTCAAAATATACGCAGCAAGTGGTCCTGCTATCATAGCACCTATAAACATTGGTGTATCAGGTGCACCGACAATAACACCCATCGTGGCTATAGCACCGATAACGCCACCACGTTGATCATGTACTTTGCTACCACCCGTATAGGCAATTAGTAGCGGTAATAGTGTAAACTTCATAGGGTCGATGAGTCTTGCAAAATTCTCATCAGGAATCCAACCTGAATCAAGGAACAACGCTGTTATAAGACCCCACGCAATAAATGCGCCAATGTTTGGCATCACCATACCACTTAAAAATCTACCAAACACTTGAACTTTTTGTTTCATTTTCAACCACTCCTTTATAATTTATTTATACTGTTTATAAGCTCTTCTCTAACATAATCCATGCTTGAGGCCGACATGCTAAATTCATCTAACCCCATATCTAAGAGTATTTTAGAAGCTTTTACATCACCTGCCATCTCTCCACACATGCCTACTTTAATCCCCTCTTCATGTGCAGCTTCTA
>CAYJJB010000104.1:0-5009 GCA_964370405.1 uncultured Eubacteriales bacterium
TCAGGCTCCATTAAGCTTTGCCTAATATCATCTAAATATCGCCTTTCAACCTCTGGCCCAAATGTATTTTCATCATAAAAATAATTCATTTCCTTAGTAGAATATTTAATATCAAATCCAGGATAAAATCCCATAAGCTTCCTCCTTATAATCTTACATAGGCTTTAAGCGTGGCTATTTTCTTGCCCTCACTTTTTCCATATGGCCTTATTGTGTATTCTTTTACACTCTCAGGTATTATGAATGTTTCTGCAAAGTGCACAATAAATGGTTCAAATGCATTTGTCGGGCTTTCTACTATCGCCTCTTCGCCCTCTATTAGGTTAAGTACATTAACACTTCCACCTGTTTCATGTCGTACTGTTTTTTCAAACCAATGTCTTCTTGTTTCTATAAATTCTCTTTCATGAAGACCTGTTCTCTCCTCTAAAAAGCCGTCACCCTCTGCTATTTTTAGCACCTGATTTACTAAATTACTGTTAGTAAACTCAGTGTCACAGTCAAAGTTTATTACTTCCTCACCATGTTCAATATGCACAGGTCTTGGAAGTCCGTCAAGCCCCAGTCTGTCCCAGTCCCAAAGTTTAAATGTAAAAATATACGGCGTTGCGCTGACTTCAAGCACCATAGCCCCTGAGCCTGAGCAGTGCACTGTGCCCGCAGGAATTAAGAAATGGTCGTGTTTTTTTGCAGGAATTTCATTTACATACTTTGTCGCATCAAAGCTTTTCCCACCTTTGTTTGCCTCTTTTAGTGCATTTATCATCTCGCTTTTATCCACACCCGTTTTAATTCCAAGATAGACTTTTGCATTTTTATCGGCATCAAGCATATAGTAACTTTCATCCTGTGTATAATGCATGCCGAACTGCTCTTGAATATACTCAACGAGTGGGTGAACCTGTAGGCTTAAATTTTGACCGCCTATCGTGTCCAAAAAGTCAAATCTTATAGGGAACTCTGCGCCAAATCTTGCATGTACTCTACTTCCCAAAAGCTCTATTGGTCTATATAAAACCGCATCAATCGACGGCACTTCCACTGTTATGTCGCCATACTGTAATAAAAGGCTATTTTCCTCTGGCACACAGTCAAAACACCATGCATAGTTTTCTTTTTCACGGTCTAAATCGCAAACTTCTTTCATCCACTGGCCACCCCACACCCCTGGGTCAAAAAACGGAACGACTCTAAACGGCCTGCTTACTGTTTGCTTAATACCCTCTACAAATCCCTTTCCGCTTACCATTTTCGGCTCATCTTTTGTGTTTGTATCAAGCAGAAAATCTATGGTGTCAAACATTTTTTTCTTATGATTGTCCGCCACTCTCCACTCTATAAAAAATCCTCTTTTATATTTTTTTAGTATGTCTTCATCAAAGTTATCCATTTTCCAGTTTGCAAGCTCTTTTGAGCGGTATCTGCTCTGAATTTCCCACCTTGCAAGGTCGGCATATACTACAACATCACCCTTTGCAATGAGTGTTGCACCAACTCCGATTAAAAGTATAGTACCCTCAGTTTCTCTAATCTCTTCTCGCATTTTATCCATTAAGTCTTTATCAAAAAATTCTATCATTTTATGATGTGACATTATGCCAAAAACTCTGTCATCTGTTATGTTGTGCTTTATTATCTCTGTAATTTTTTCACCTGAAAAAGCCGCATCTTCTGCATAAAAGACTTTTTCAAGCTTTATATTTTTAGAAATTCCATCTACCACTTCCTTTGCTCTTACACCGGGATAGCAGTCGATTATTATAAGTTTTTTACCTGAAAGTTTTTTTGCAATTTCTAAATACCCTTCTACCGCTTCGTTTTCAAAACCTTTAACTTCTACTACAGGGTATTTATCGTAATTTGATTTTCTCATATTAATACTCCATTCCGCCGCTGCACGTTATCACATAGTGATAAACTGTGCGGTGCATATAAATTTTAGCTTGAACTTGTTTCAAGCTATTCCTCCAAATATTCTTTTATTAGCTCTTTCACTCCGTGTATCACCGAGTGTTTCGGATTTTCACTTACGGCAAATTCCACCTTGCCATAAGGCGCCCATGCAAGCTCGTTTACTTTTCTTTCAAGCTGATTTATGAAAGTTTTGCCTGCTAAAAACGGACCTCCACTTAAAACTACCACCTCAGGGTCGTAGGCATGAACCAAATTTACTATTCCCGCACTCCACATTTTAATAAAATCATTATACAAAACCGTGGCGAATTCATCTCCTTTTTGATAGTTTTCCCACAGGTCTTTAATTCCAATATTTTCTGTTTTATGCAGTGGGCTGTCTTTAAATTTAGTATCTTCGGCTACAATTTCTCTAAGCGCCCAAGTAGATGCCTGAGCCTCTACACAGCCAAGCGTTCCGCAGTTGCACTTTCTGCCATTTATATTTACTATGCTGTGACCGCCTATACAGCCTGCCTGATTATGTGCCCCTCTTATTAGTTTTCCGCCAAGCATGGCTGCCGTTCCTACTCCTGTTCCAAGAATAAAAATCACAGCATTTTCTGCATTTTCTATTGTACCAACCGCTTTTTCACCTAAAAGCGCTGCGTTTGCATCATTGTCTAGTATGCAGTTTAGACCAAGATTTTCTAAGCACCAAGCCTGAAAGTCAAAATTTACAAAATCATCGTACTTACCATTTATGGAAATTAAAGTCTTTTTCTTAAAATTAACTATCCCCGGCATTCCAATTCCAATTCCTGTGTAGTCACTGTAACTTAAGTTTAACTTTTTATTTATTTCATCCAAATATTTTTTTAACTGGAGCAAAATCTCTTCTCCGCTTTTATTAATACTTGACTTATATGTAGAAAAATTGATAATCTCATCATCTTTAAAAATCCCTATTTTAACCTCAGTTCCTCCAAAGTCCACGGCTATTCTAAATTTACTCATAATTAACTCTCCACAAAAGTCGGATTTCCGTCACGCTCTATAAGTCTGCCGCTAAATCCACTTTTTTCAATTGATGCATAATCATGCCCTGCATCTGACGGCCAACATGCACCCACCACCAAAATTTCATCGCCGGTATTACAAAGTCTGTGCGCAACTTTTCCCGGTATATAGTGAAGCGACCCCTCTTTCATTTCCAAAACTTCGGTTTTGCCGTCTTCACTCATTAAAATCAGTGCACCCTTACCTTTAATGCACCAATAATATTCAGCCGTATCAATATTTAAGTGAAAATGCCCCTTGGTCATAAAATATTCGTCGCCAACTTTACCTGGGTGCAAATAACTTGTTCCAAAAAACAGTCCACCACTTTTGCCCTCTTCTACTGCGCTGTGCATTTCCACCTGATAAACGATTTGCGCTAAGTCCATATTTTCTATAGCGTTTTTATCTTTGAAAATATTTTTTATATCGCTTAATTTTCTTACTACTTTAGATACATTTTCACCAGTTAATTTGCCTGTTGCACTTTCAAAACTCACGTCTGATTTTATCATACTATCTTCCTTTCCAGTTTTACGTGCACGTGCACGAATATTTGCCAATACTCTACCACAGTACTTGGTGTATGTCAATATAAAAATATATTTTTATATGCAGTTTTTTGTTTTTATATTTAGCTCTGTATAGTTAAGTGATTTTTTAGGTGATACATTTTTAACTATGCTATCAAATAATATTTGCACTCCAAGGCTCCCCTGTCTATATGGATCTTGTGTTATAACCGCTACTATATCTCCATTTTTCATTCCTTTTTTAGCGTCTGGTGTCATATCATAAGACAAGATTTTAGGACATGAGCCATCTGTTTCCGTGACTGCCTTTAAAGCGCCTGAAACCCCTGCGCCCATTACACATATATAGTCAGATTTATTTTTCAAAATAATTTTTTTAGTGGCAATATATGCAAGTTCATCATCTTCATCATTATCATATTTTTCTATCACAAAAACTTTATTTCCCATTTTTTGAAGTGATTTGATTAAACCTTGTGTTCTACGCATGACGGCAAGATTTTTCTTATCACTTGTTAAAATTGATACATTAATTTTTTTCTCATCTTGTAAAAGATTTAAAATCTCAGCCATAACTCTTCCGCTCTTTGTAAAATCGCAGCCTACAAATGCTAAGCGATTATCACAAGCAGTATCAGAATTTACCGTGACAACCTTAATTCCATTTTCTGTAAGCTCAGCAATTTTTTCCTCTACCATTTCACTGTTAATTGGAGTAATTAATATCCCTTTTACACCATCACTATAAAGCTCATTTAAGATATCAATTTGCTCTTTTTCGTTATACTCTTCTTGTATTTTAACAATGGCTCGCACCCCAAAACCCTTGAGTGTATTTAAATTATCGTGAATTCCTTTTAGAATTTTATCAAAAAAAGCATTTTTATTTGTGACAATGACTACGCCAATTTTAAATTTATCTTGCGTTCCTGCATTTAACATTCTGCCAGACAAATTTGGTGTGTAGTTATATTTTTTTGCAACCTCAAGCACTTTTTCTTTAACCTCTTCACTCACTCCATATTTCCCATGAAGTGCACGGTCAACCGTACCTCTTGAAACACCTACAAATTCGGCAATTTTTTTTATTGTAATAGACATAAACTTATTCTCCCTAACTATTCTTACTACAATTATGATAGCTAAACAAAGTTTTGTCAATATTGAGCATCTATTTTTTAGTTAGTAAATTTTCCTGTTGCACTTCCGACCGAGTTCACCCCCATAAACGCTTGCATTTTACTAAGTAAAAATGTGAGAATGATTAAAAAACAGTAGAATTACACTAAATACTGCTAGTACTAATAATAAACTTGTTATTAAGCGTTTTTTATGCTTTGCTTTCTCTTCTTCAGTATTAGTATTTCTGTATTCATCTTCATCGTTTCTATTTTTCTTGGTCTTGCTATTTTACTCCCCGCCCGATAAAATCTCACGTGGTTTGTACATTACTATCCTGTAAACGGCTATGAGTGACACTGCAAGTGCTATGCCTATTCCGCATGCGTATAGTAGCGACACCAC
>CAYJJB010000105.1:0-4886 GCA_964370405.1 uncultured Eubacteriales bacterium
CAAGGAGTTTTATGGTGCCGGTGGTCGGGGTCGAACCGACACGGTATCGCTACCACGGGATTTTGAGTCCCGCACGTCTGCCAATTCCATCACACCGGCAAGTGTTACTAAGCTATTATATAGTACTTTTATGCAAAAATCAAGTACAAAATTAAATTTATATTTAAGTTGTAATTGACAAAAGAATTATTTATATTATACTAAGTAATATAAATAAATCAAAATGAATAAAAAGGGTATTAATTATGAATGAAAGTAAAAATTTGAAAGAATTTCAAAAACAACAGGCGATAGATTGCTTTAACAAAACATGGGATTATATCGATATGGAAAAAAGGACAAGAGAAGACGATTTTCAAATGATACACTGCGCACATACTTCAAGATATATGTGGTCTTTAGTTGGAAATCCTGTGAATATTGAGCGCGGCGAATGGCAAGTTTCAAAGGTGTATAATATATTGGGTTTAGGACAAAGCGCTTTGTTTCATGGTGAGGAGTGTTTAAGAATTTGCCTTGAAAATGATGTGGAAGCTTTTGATTTAGTATTTGCATATGAAAGCATAGCTAGGGCATATAAAACTTTAAATGATTCAGCAAATCTTGAAAAATATAAATTGCTTGCACAAAAAACTTTAGATACTATGGAAAAAAACGACGATTATGAGTATGCAAAATCTGAAGTAGAAAGCATTTGATATTCTTTTATCTTATCTGAAAATATTGACTTTTTTATGTAATTATGATAAAATTTATCGGATAAAAAGCATTTGAAATTATAAAAGGCGGTAAAGTTTATGTCAGGACATTCCAAATGGAGTACGATCAAAAAGAAAAAAGAAAAAACAGATGGTGCAAGAGCAAAAGTTTTTACTAAAATAGGTAGAGAGCTTGCAGTTGCTGTTCGAGAGGGTGGCAGTGCAGACCCTACAGCAAACTCTAAGCTTAAAGACTGTATAGCAAAAGCGAAAGCTAACAATGTGCCAAATGACAATATTGAAAGAATTATAAAAAAAGCTGCAGGCGATGGCGATGCAAATAATTATGAAAACTGTACCTATGAGGGTTATGGTCCAAGTGGTGTTGCTGTTATCGTTGAGGCTTTAACTGACAATAGAAACAGGACAGCGGCAGATGTGCGCCATTATTTTGATAAATATGGCGGAAATTTGGGCACAAGCGGTTGTGTTTCCTTTATGTTCTCAAGAAAAGGTGTAATTTTAATTGAGAGCGAAGGTTTAGTTGAAGATGAGGTTATGGAAGCTGCTCTTGAAAGTGGCGCTTCAGACTTTGTGGCTGATGACGGAATATTTGAGGTTTATACAGAAGCAGAAGATTTTGCAGATGTTCGTGATGAGCTTGAAAATAGGGGATATGAGTTTGTGTCTGCGGAAGTTGAAATGGTACCAGATACATATGCAAAAATTGAAGGTGACGACTTGATTGCTAAAATGAACAAGTTATTAGAGCTTTTAGAAGATAATGATGATGTACAAAATGTTTGGCATAACTGGGATATGCCCGAAGATAATTAATGTCTTATAGGACTGTCCGTATGGCAGTCCTATTTTTTAAAGAAATTGGAGGTAAACTATGAAACATTTTATTAATCCACTGGACTTTTCTGTGGAAGAAACAGGTGAACTTTTAGAACTTGCCCATGATATAGCTGAAAATATGGGGGAGTATAGTGAGGTCGCAAATGGTAAAATACTTGCAACGCTTTTCTTTGAGCCAAGCACTAGAACAAGACTTAGTTTTGAGTCGGCAATGATGCGCCTTGGAGGAAACTGTTTAGGCTTTGCCAGTGCAGATTCAAGCTCTGCTGCAAAGGGTGAAAGTGTGGCGGACACAACAAGAATGATTTCTTGCTATGCTGATATTGTTGCTATGAGACATAATAAAGAGGGTGGACCGCTTGTTGCATCAAATTATGCAAGCATTCCAGTTATAAACGCAGGCGATGGTGGACACCAACATCCAACACAAACTTTAACTGATCTTATGACTATAAAAAGAGAAAGTGGCAGACTTGACGATTTAACAATAGGCCTTTGTGGCGATTTGAAATTTGGTAGAACTGTACATTCACTTATAACAGCACTTGCAAGACACAAAAATATAAATTTTGTATTTATTTCTCCTGATGAATTAAAAGTGCCCGGTTATATTATTAAAGAAGTGATAAAACCAAGTGGACATGCCTATAAACAAGTTGAGAGAATAGAAGATGTTATAGAAGAACTTGACGTGCTTTATATGACAAGGGTTCAAAAAGAAAGATTTTTTAATGAAGAAGATTATGTAAGGCTTAAAGATTTTTATATTTTAAATAAAGAGAAGATGAAGCTTGCAAAAGACACAATGGCAATTCTTCACCCACTTCCAAGGGTTAACGAGATTTCCCCGGAAATTGATAACGACCCAAGGGCGGCATATTTTAGGCAGGCACAAAACGGTGTATACGTAAGAATGGCACTTATAATGATACTTTTAGGATTGGAGAAATAAAATGCTTAATATAGATAGTTTGCAAAACGGAATAGTAATTGACCATATTACAGCAGGACGTGGAATGAAAATTTATGAGCTTTTAAATCTTGATAAGCTTGACTGCTGTGTTGCAATCATAAAAAATGCAAAGAGTGGAAAATTTGGTAAAAAAGATATAATTAAAATTGACGGAGTACTTAATATAAATTTGGAAATACTAGGATTTGTAGATGACAATGTAACTGTATGCACAATTATAGAGGGTAAATTAAATAAAAAAGAGAAAATTATTTTACCTAAAAAGCTTTCAAATGTAATAAAATGTGGTAATCCTCGTTGTATAACAGGAGTGGATGACAGTATAGAGCAAATATTTAATTTGTGCGATGAGAAAAACAAAGTATATAGATGCATATACTGCGAACAGGAGTACGGCAAGAAATGAGTAAAGTGAAAAGCGGAAAAAATAAAAAAGCTAAAAATAAGGCGATAAGCCTTGCTATCTGTATTTTAACTTTAATAAATTTTACACTCGCTTTAATTTTAAAAATCAGAGAGCGAAAAGAGATAATTAAAATTGTAAATGATGAAGAAAATGTAAAAGTATTACATCACGGACAAAAGAAAACTAAAGAAATTGTTTAAGATAAATCAAATCCGTATGCAAAGGCTGCATACGGATTTGATTTACTTATTTCTTGATTTGTTAGCAATAAATACCACTGCTCCTGCAAGTATTACAAAACCAGCACCTAAAATAGATGTATAAGGGGCAATTTGTCCCAAAAAGATAAAACCAAAAATCATTGAAAAAATTATTCCAAAATAATTGAATATGCTAACATCGGCGGCTTTTGCACAGGTGTATGATAAAGTTAAAAGTATTTGACCGCCTGCGGCGCATACTCCTATTCCCAAAAGATAAAGAAGCTCCACCAAATTTGGTATTACAAAATCAAAAAATAAAAACGGTGTTACAAAAAGAGTTGATAAGAAGGAGAAGAAAAACACAATAACCCAAGGTTGCTCCTTGCCTTTTAAAAGGCTTATAAATGTGTATGCTACACCGCCAAACACTGCGGAAATTATAGCGACTATAAGAGGGAAAATATTAGAGTTAAACTGAGGGCCCGACACAATAAAAGCGCCTACAAATGCTATAATTATCGAAATAATTTGATATTTATATATACGTTCTTTTAAAAAAATTGCAACACAAACTATGGTGATAAATGGTGTCATTTTTACTAAAATTGCAACATCGCCTTGACTTGCATTTGCAGTTGCATAAAACAAAGTAAGCATACCCAAAAAGCCTGTCACAGAGCGCAAAACAAGGATTGGCCTGTTCTTTTTATTGCCAAAAACAGGTATCTTTTTTCTGCTTAAATAGATAAAAGCAACACTTGCAGCAATAAAATTTCTAAAAAAAAGCTGTTCAAAAAGCGGAATAGTATCAGCAGTCTTTGCAATAAATATTTGCATGAGCGAAAAAAGCAAGGCAGAGCTTATCATGTAAATAGAGCCTATTTTTATATTGTTAGAATTAGAGTGCATTGATAGTTCTCCTAAATTATTAATTTTTATCAGTATATCATAAAAAAATCGTATGAACAAGAAAAGCTTGCATAATATAGGAAAAAATGGTATTATTTTAAAAAATAATTAAAGGGTGAAAATATGCAAAAAACAAATATGATTAAGTTTACACAGCTTGCAATTTTGTCGGCCATTATAGTGCTTATGGCGTTTACTCCTATAGGATATTTTAGAATGCCTGGCATTGAAATTACGTTCATTACAATACCTGTAGTAATTGGTGCTATGGTTTTGGGGCCGCTGTACGGAGGGATACTGGGTGGAGTCTTCGGCATTACAAGCTTTTTACAGTGCGTGCTTGGGCTAAGCCCATTTGGTGCAACTCTTTTAGGAATTGACCCAGTGCTTACCGCTATTTTATGTATGGTACCAAGAATTCTGATTGGTGTTGGCGCAGGATATATGTTTAAGGCGTTTAAAAAGAAAAATGTGCTTGTGTTTTTCTTTTGTGCACTTGTGGGTTCGCTGATTAACACAGTAGGATTTGTTGGTGGACTTATACTTTTATTTGGCCAAACAGAATATATTGCTGGCTTAATGGCAGGCGCTGCTAATGTGTTAGCGTTTTTTGTTGCCTTTGTAGGTTTAAATGGTTTAATAGAAGCAATTGCATGCACAATTTTAGGTTCACTAGTATCAAAACCGCTTTATAACATGAACGCAAAACTGATAAAGTAAAAAAAAATTAAAAAAAATTCAAAAAAATCTTGACAAAACTATGAGAGATATGGTAAGATATCTCTCGTAGTGTTACGGAGGGGTGTCCGAGTGGTTTAAGGAGCTAGTCTTGAAAA
>CAYJJB010000106.1:0-1169 GCA_964370405.1 uncultured Eubacteriales bacterium
ACTTCTATCATTATCCCATGGCTTAAAGAAAACTATAACAACTGCGAGGTTGTTGCGGTATCTGGTGATGTTGGACAAGGAACAGAACTTGAAGGACTGGAAGAAAAAGCGATTGCGACAGGCGCATCAAAACTATATATTGCTGATTTAAAAGAGGAATTTATCACAGATTATGTGTATCCAACAATGCAAGCAGGTGCTGTTTATGAAAATAAATACCTTTTAGGAACATCTTTTGCAAGACCTATAATTGCAAAACGTATCGTTGAAATAGCACTTGAAGAAGGCGCTGACGCTATTTGCCATGGCTGCACAGGCAAAGGTAATGACCAAGTACGTTTTGAGCTTACAATAAAAGCATTTGCTCCTGACATGGCTATTATTGCCCCATGGAGAGAGTGGGATATAAAATCAAGGGACGAAGAAATTGAGTATGCCGAAAAACACAATATTCCACTAAAAATCAACAGAGAAACAAATTATTCTAAAGATAAAAATCTATGGCATTTATCACATGAGGGCATGGATCTTGAAAACCCAAATAACGAGCCTCTATATAATAAAGAGGGCTTTTTAGAAATGTCTGTGTCACCTGAAATGGCACCTGATGCACCTACTTATATTACTCTTTCATTTGAAAAAGGTGTACCTTATGCATTAAATGGCGAAAAAATGTCTGCAGTAGAGCTTTTGGAAGCACTTAATAAAGTGGGTGGCGAAAACGGCATAGGACTTGCAGACATCATAGAAAACCGTTTGGTTGGTATGAAATCAAGAGGCGTTTATGAAACTCCAGGTGGAACAATTTTATACCATGCACACAATAAACTTGAAGAACTTTGCCTAGACCGTGAAACTTATCACTACAAACAACAAATCGGCCTAAAATTTGCAGACTTAGTATATAACGGCCAATGGTTTACTCCTTTAAGAGAGGCTTTATCTTCATTTGTAGACAATACTCAACAAACTGTTACAGGTGATGTAAAAATGAAGCTATATAAAGGCAATATAATAGATGCAGGTGTAACATCACCATACTCATTATATGACGAAGAAATTGCAACATTTGACGAGGACGAAGTATACGACCAAAAAGACTCACAAGGCTTTATAAACCTATTCGGCCTACCAGTAAAAGTTTGGGCACAAAAAAACGGGAAATAATT
>CAYJJB010000106.1:1269-4796 GCA_964370405.1 uncultured Eubacteriales bacterium
AAAAGGAGAAATTTATGAAACTTTGGAAAGGGCGATTTTCTAAGGAAGTTGATGAGAAAACTAATGATTTTAACTCATCTATAAACATAGACAGCAGAATGTATAAAGAAGACATAACGGGCAGTATAATACATGCCCATATGCTTTATAAATGCGGAATTATTAGTGAAAAAGACAGCAAAGAAATTGCAAGCGAGCTTGAAAAAATGATGGACGAAATTGAAGATGGCACTCTTTTAATAGACCCAAATTCCGAAGATATCCATACTTTTATTGAAGCTGAGCTTACCGCAAGAATTGGCGATGCAGGCAAAAGACTGCACACTGCAAGAAGTCGAAATGACCAAGTAGCACTTGATATTCGCATGTATCTTAGAAAAGAGTGCGACACATTAATGGGCCTTTTAGAAGAATTTTGCAAGGTGTTAAATGATAAGGCGCTAACATATCACGACACAGTAATGCCGGGATACACTCATCTTCAAAGGGCGCAGCCAATAAGTTTTGGGCATCATCTTTTGTGCTACTGCGAAATGCTTTTAAGAGATATAGAAAGACTGCAAGACGCATTTGACAGAATGAACTACTGCCCACTAGGCTCAGGAGCACTGGCTGGTACTACTTATCCTATAGACCGTGAATTTACTGCGGAACTTTTAGGATTTAGAGGACCTACAAGAAACAGCTTAGACGGCGTGTCCGACAGAGATTTTTGCGCAGAAATTGCCTTTGCTGTATCACTTTGCATGGTTCATCTTTCAAGATTTTCTGAGGAGATTATCTTGTGGTGTTCTTGGGAATTTAAATTTATTGAACTTGACGATGCATTCTCAACAGGTTCTAGCATTATGCCACAAAAGAAAAATCCTGATATCACAGAGCTAATACGTGGAAAATCAGGCAGAGTGTTTGGCGATTTAACAGCACTTCTTACCATGATGAAAGGCTTGCCACTTGCATATAATAAAGACATGCAAGAGGACAAGGAGGCAACTTTTGATGCGATTGACACATTAAAACTTTGTCTAACTCCGCTTATCCCCATGGTGGAAACCATGAAAGTAAATAAAGAAAACATGAGAAAAGCAGCGGCTGGCGGCTTTATAAATGCCACAGACTGCGCTGACTATTTAGTGTCACAAAAAGGTATAGCCTTTCGTGATGCATATAAAATTACGGGCGAGCTTGTCGCACTGTGCATAGAAAAAGGACTGGACTTAGAAACCTTACCTTTTGAAGATTACACAAAAATTTGTGATAAATTTACAAAAGACGTGTATGAGTTTGTAAGCCTTGACAAGTGCCTAAACGACAGGACTTCTCTTGGAGGGCCTGCACCAATAAACGTAAAAAAAGAATGTGAACTTATGAAAAAAAGGATTGAAACTACATGATAAAAGTATCGGTAATAGGCGCTACAGGTTATGCTGGCGCAGAGCTTTGCAGACTGCTTATGGCGCACGAAAAAGTAGAGCTTGCATCTGTTAGCTCGGTAAGTTTTTTAGGCAAAAAAATAAGTGATGTATACCCTGCATTTTTAGGCATGTGCGACATGGTGTGTGTTACACAAGAAGAGGCGGTTGATGCAGCAGACGTAATATTTGCGGCACTTCCACACGGACTTTCACAAGAACTTGCAAAAGAGTGTACTGAAAAAAATAAAATTTTTATAGACCTTGGAGCAGACTTTAGACTTGAAGATGAAGAAGAGTACGAAAAATGGTATGGTGGAAAGTTTGTCGATAAAGAGCTTCACAAAAAAGCGGTTTACGGCCTGCCTGAGCTTTTTAGAGAAAATATAAAAGACACTAATATCATTGCAAACCCAGGTTGCTATACCACTGTCGTTCCACTGGCACTTGCACCTGCTTTAAAGGCAGGGTTTATTGAAACTGTAGGAATTATAGCAGACTGCAAATCAGGTGTTACAGGCGCTGGACGAAGCCCGTCACAAACCACCCATTACCCAGATTTAAACGAGGGCATGGCGGCATACAAGGTGGCAAACCACAGACATACTCCTGAAATAGAGCAAAGTCTTACAAAAATAGCAGGTGAAAAAGTTAATGTAACCTTTGTTCCACACTTGCTACCGATAAACCGTGGCATACTTGCAACTTGCTATGCAAAACTTAAAGAAGGCGTGACAGAAGCTGATTTGAGAGAAATTTATGAAAACACATATAAAGACGAGTATTTTGTAAGATTTTTAGAAAAAGGAAAATCTGCTGATATTCACAACATAAAATACACAAACTTTTGCGATGTTTCTATTTTTTGCGACATGCACACAGGCACATTTATTGCCGTTGCCGCAATAGATAACATGGTAAAAGGGGCGGCAGGACAAGGCATACAAAACATGAACATCCTATGCGGTTTCTCAGAAAACGAAGGATTAAAACTTATACCGCCTGCATTCTAAGGAGGAATTTTAAGTGGAGTTTATTAAGGGACTAACACTTTGCGAAATGTTTTTTAATGACATAGCAAAGCCTATTTTAGACGAAAATTTTAGAGATCTTAAATATAGCTGTGGCAAAATAGGCTCTGGCTCAGACGTTTTGGGTTTTGATGATGAGGTGTCAAGCGACCACATGTGGGGGCCGTCGCTTCAAATATTTTTAAGTGATGAAGACATACATTTAAAAGACGAAATTTTAAATGTACTTAGCAAAAATTTTCCAAGTAAATATAAGGGCTATCCTGTAAATTTTTCAAACCCTGACGGCGGTGGAATTAGGGTTATGGAAGAAAGTGACAACGTGTCACCTTTAGTATTTTTTTATACCATAGACGAATATTTGAAAGACTTTATAGGTCACACGGGAAAAGAAGAAATCACCGTGCTTGACTGGCTTTCAATTTGCCAAAATAAACTGCTAGGTTTACAAAGCGGCAAAATTTTCAAAGACGATTTGGGTTTAAAAGAAAGACTAACTCCGTTTAAATACTATCCAAATGATGTTTGGCTGTACCTCATAGCCTCAAACTGGTCGCTAATTGGAGAGGAGCAAGCATTTGTAAAGCGCTGTTCTTCAGTAGGTGATGAAATAGGCTCAAGACTTTGCTGTGCAAGAATTTGCGAAAGACTTATAAGGCTTTGCTTTTTATATAAAAAACAGTATGCGCCCTATAGCAAATGGTTTGGTACAGGATTTAATAGACTTGAAATTGACACTAAAATAAAAGATTTAATTGGCAGTGCACTGTCTGCAAGTGACATAAAAACAAGAGAATACTCGCTTGTAAATGCACAAAGTGAGATTGCAAAACTGCACAATAGCCTAAAAATAACAAAAGACATAGACACAGAAATTAAAAATTACTTTACCCGAGATATTTTGGTGATTGACGTAGACGATTTGGCTGGTGAAACGAAAAACGCTATTTCGGACGAAACTCTCAAAAATTTGCCATCAATTGGCATGTTGTCTGAAATTTCAAATTTTACAACACTTACCTACGAACCTGAAAATTACGCAAAAATAAAATCACTTTATAGATAAAGGAGCAAGAACATGATT
>CAYJJB010000107.1:0-4778 GCA_964370405.1 uncultured Eubacteriales bacterium
ATTTTGTTTCCTCTCAATTGCGACTTTGTTATTATACAACATCTTTTTACATTTTGCAAGTGTTTTTTGAAAAATTTTTTAATTTTTTTTATTTTATTATTTTAAGCCTTCAAGTGCCCTTACAATTTGGTCGGTTTTCATTCCTCTTGAGCCTTTTATTAAGATTATATCGCCATCTTTAATCTCTTTAATTATGCTCTTTGTTGCTTGAAGTGCATTTTCAAAACATCGAGTATTTAAGGGATTATTAAACGCCTTTGCAGTTTGTTTTGACTCTTCTCCTATACAGTAAAGCACATCTACATTACATTTTTTTGCGTAAATGCCCATATCATAATGCGCCTTCTCAGAATATGTTCCAAGCTCTAGCATATCAGCAAGTACCGCAATTTTTCTTTTTGCACTGCTTACTTTTAATATGTCAAGCGATGCCACCACAGAATCTGGACTTGCATTATAGCTGTCATCTATTACTGTAAAACCATTAATCTTCTTCACTTCTTGTCGCATTGTGGACGCTTGATAATTTTTTAATGCGGCTACTGCAACATCTATATCTATGCCAAGTTTTGTCGCCACTGCTATGCACATTAATGCATTTCTTATATTGTGCACTCCTCCAACTGGAACAAACACTCTGCGCTCACCAAAAGGTGTCTTGCAAGTAAATTCACTTGACATATCACTTTCTGTTACATCAACCGCTCTATAATCACAACTCTCATTTAAGCCAAAACTTACAGCATTTATGCCGTCTTCTTTGCAAAGTTTTGATAAAAGTTCGTCATCGCCATTTACAAAAAGCGAATTTTTCCCGCTTGCATAATCAGCAATATGTAATTTTTCTTTTAAAATTCCCTCTTTAGAACCTAAAAATTCAATATGTGAAACACCTATATTTGATATAACCGCAATATCCGCCTCAACAGATTTTGAAATTTTTTCCATTTCTCCAGGCATACTTATGCCCATTTCAATCACTGCAACTTGATTTTTTTCTTCAACTCTTAAAAGAGTAAGCGGAACACCTACTTGGCTGTTTGCGTTTCCTGCAGTTTTCAAAACATCAAGTTCGCTTGACAAAACAAGCGAAAGCATATCTTTTGAGGTAGTTTTTCCAACACTGCCTGTAATTCCAATAAATGGAATATTAAAACTTTTTCTATGATACAGCGCCACCATTTGCAAGGCTTCAACACAGTTTTTCACTAGTACTGCATCAATATTTTCATACATATTTTCCGAAAAAGTGAGTGCACCTTTGTCTGTTACATCAGAAATAAAATTGTGTCCATCTACTTTTTCACCTTTAATCGGCACGAACATCAGACCTTCTTCTGCCTGTCTGCTGTCCGTAAAAAAACCTGTTACAACTTTATTTTTGTCACCTATAACTACTCCGCCACAAATTTTTGCTATTTTTTCAAGTGTAAATTTCACATTATCCCTCTTTTAACTCTTGTAATATTTGTGCTATGACTACTCTTTCATCAAATGGATATTTTACTCCCTTAATTTCTTGATAGTCCTCATGCCCTTTGCCTGCAAGTACTATTATATCGCCGTCTTTTGCATTTTTTATGCAAAATTTTATTGCTTCTTTTCTATCTGGAATTTCAATAAATTCTCCGTCTGTCTTTGACATTCCAATTTTTATGTCTTCTATAATATCAAGTACATCTTCAAAACGAGAGTTGTCTGCTGTTATCACTGATAAATCTGCCATATTTCCGCAAACCTCACCCATTTCATAACGGCGAAGCTTAGGTCTGTTTCCACCTGCGCCAAATAGGCACACTAATCTTTTAGGATTATACTGTCTAAGTGTTGAAAGTACGCTTTCCATGCTAACTGCGTTGTGTGCATAGTCTATTAGTAAAGTAAAATCGCCTTCCATTTCAATGGGTTCAACTCTACCTTTTACTTTTGAAATCAAAAGGCCTTTTTTTATTTGGTCAACAGAAACATTAAAATTCAAACAAGTTGAAAGTGCTGCTAAGGCATTATATACATTAAATTTACCCGGTATGCTAAGCTCAGCTACAAAACTCTTATTGCCATTTACTTCAAACTCTGAACCTAAAAGTCCTGGTTTTGACAGCAGCTCACTTCTTACACAGTTAAAATCTGCATTTTCATTAAAGCCAAATGTTTGCACTTTACAAGTATGACCTTTTAAAATTCCTTCAAAGCTAGCATCATCCAAGTTGAGTATTCCAAGTTTACACATTTTAAATAACATGGCTTTAGAATTTAAATATTCTTCCATATCCTTGTGCTCTACTCCGCCTATATGATCCTCTGAAAAATTTAGAAATACTCCACAGTCAAACTCAAAACCAAACACTCTTTTTTCTTTAAGGCCAATTGATGATACTTCCATTACACAAAAATCGCAGCCTTCTTCAACCATTTTCGCCATACATTTTTGAACAAGATAGCTCTCTGGCGTGGTATTGTTAAGTTTTTCTACTTTACTCCCTATAACAAAGCCTATGGTTCCTATTACACCAACTTTATGCCCTGCACTTTCCAAAATGCATTTAATCATCATACTTGTGGTAGTTTTGCCTTTTGTTCCTGTAATTCCTATAGTTTTAAGTTTTTCAAATGGTTTATCAAAATAAACTGCGCTAAAATTTGCAAGTGCTTCTTTAGTGTCATTTACAGTTATAACTGGCACCGCTGCCTCAACTTCTTTTTGTGCAATAATTAGTTTCGCACCATTTTCCACTGCTGCACTTACATAGTCATGCCCATCCACTTGTGAGCCCTCAAGGCAAATGAAAACACAGTTTTCTACAGCTTTTCTTGAATCGTACACTATATCGCTTACCTCAAAATTGTTCTCACAATTAAAATTTATATTGCATAAATTAAGCATGCTATTTATATTCATAATGCTAACCCCTTTAAATTTTTTAATCAAAGTAATAATTCATATGCAAGTCTTTCTGTTTTATCCTCTAAAATAATAACTCCACAATATGTAAAGCCGTACTTTAATAGTACTTTTTGCATAGGAAGATTATCTTTATGAGTATCACAGCGCATACTCTGCACACCTGCCCTAAGACATTTTTCTTTTAAATAGTCCAAAAGTTTTACACTTATTCCTGATCCCTTTTTTTCAGGTTTTACTGCAATTCTGTGCACAATACCGTATTTTTTAGAGGTAACAAGCCACTTTCCATCATAAATTTTATCGTATGTAGGTTCGTGTCCCACATACAGCGCAGCAGTGGCAAGTATTTCACCTTTACACTCACAAAGCCTAGCTATACCTTGATTTATATCGCTTTCTATACTTTTTTCATCAGGGCCATTTGTTTGCCACTGATCAACACCGTTTTCTCTTAGTGAAATTTTGGCTTTTTCATATATTTCTAAAATTTTTGATATATCTGACTGTGTGGAATTTCTGATAAACATTAAAACACTCCGTTTCTTAATATACATATGTAATTTATTGTATCATAACAATAAAAATTTCTCAACACAATTTTATTCATTTTCAAAAAAACTACATACCAATTATCAATTTTGCATACCTATATATTAAATTAAGTTTTAAGGGGATTTTGTCATGAAAAAGGTATCAATACTATTAATTTTATTCATTATCGCAACTTTAATAATTCCAAGTACAAATATAAGTGCGCAAAGTTTAGAACTTTCGGCACCCTCAGCCATACTAATGGAAGCATCAAGTGGGGAGGTTTTGTTTGACAAAAATGCAAATGAAGTGCGTACAGCGGCTTCAATTACGAAAGTTATGACATTAATTTTAACTATGGAAGCGCTAGAAAATGGTAATTTATCCTTAGATGAAACACTTTATGCAAGTGCACATGCCGCTTCCATGGGTGGTTCTGACATATGGCTTGAAGAGGGCGAAGCGATGACAGTTGATGATTTAATTAAGGCAACTGTTATAATGAGCGCAAACGACGCCGCTGTTGTTCTTGCCGAAAATATAGGAGGCAGTGAGGAAGTCTTTGTTGACTTAATGAACAGTAAAGCCAAAGAGCTTAACATGATAAATACCGTTTTTAAAAATCCAAACGGACTTGAAGAAGACGGGCATGTGACAACTGCCTATGATATTGCCTTAATGAGCCGTGAACTTATGAAATATGAGAAAATTTTTGATTACACCTTGGTATGGATGGATCATTTAAGAGGAGGTCAAACTCAGCTTGTAAACACAAATAAACTCATAAATAGCTACAGTGGAATTACAGGACTTAAGACAGGCACCACCTCACAAGCAGGCAGCTGCATAACCGCAACTGCAAGTCGAGATGGTTTAGACCTTATCGCCGTGGTTCTTGGTTGTTCTTCCTCCGATGAGCGCTTTAAGGACGCTGCAACTTTGCTAGATTTTGGCTTTGCAAAGTGGAAAATGATAGATCCAGGCATGCCCACAATAGACCCTGTTCAAATTGTTGGTGGAATGAAAGATTTTGTAAGTGCTATGGCAGAGGGTTCCTCCAAAATTTTAACAGACATTAGCACACAAAACGACATAAGCAGTGAGATTTTAATTTATGAAGAGATTGTAGCACCTGTATTAATTGGTGATGAACTTGGCAAAGTTTTAATTAAAAATGGCGAAGAAGTGGTAAAAGAATTTCCAATTTTAGCTGCTGAAAACGTGGATGAAATAAGTTTTTCAAAGTCATTTATGTACTTTATGGGAAGGTTTGCAAATAGTTTTGGCTAGCCGAGCTCATATAATTCGAACCCATTTGCCAGAAAATCTTTAGACCTAAAAA
>CAYJJB010000108.1:0-4693 GCA_964370405.1 uncultured Eubacteriales bacterium
ATGGTGTAGTCAGTGCCCTCTGCTGCGGCATCTGCTACCTCGTCCCATGTGCTGTAAGTGTCCGTCGCACTCGCTGAAATAGATGCGGTGGACAGCACCACCGCAAGCGCTAGGTATAGTAGTAATGATAATATCTTCCTGCTATTTGTTTTCATAAATTCCCTCCGATTATTTGCATTATTTTTACTTATCTATATGCTGTAATATAATTATTTCTATTGTACTGTAGTTTACGTGAAATGTCAATTTATATCTGTATTAAAATAGTAGTAATAATTATTAAATTTACTTTACTTTTTCAAAATATGTGTTATAATATAAGTGTCTAAACACAAGGATTTATCCGAGTGTAAAGACTTTTTAAAAAGCTTAATACCTAAAGCACGAAAGTTTTCTTGAGTATAAAGGTTGTGGCACGATATTATAGCGCTGTTTTGACAGCGTAAATTTTACCTACAACCAACTCTATGGATTAACTTTCATAGAGTTTTTCTTTTACTCAAAATTAAATCTAAGGAGATAATGAAAATGGAGAAAAGGCTTGCACTTATCGGAATAATAGTCGAGCAGTCGACAAATATCGGAAAGTTAAACGAAATTCTTGCCGAGTACGGACAGTATATCATAGGCAGAATGGGCATACCTTACAGAGAGCGTTCCTTAAACGTTATTAGTATCGTGGTAGATGCTCCAAACGATGTAATTAACACGATTTCGGGAAAACTTGGCAAACTTACGGGTATTACGGCTAAAACAATGTATTCTAAATTTTAAGAGGAGGTATAACAATGTTATATAACAGCAAATCTGACAAGGCAGAAGAATTCATAAACGATGAAGAAATACTTAAAACCCTTGAATATTCTAAAAACAATAAGGACAATGTTGAGCTTTTAGAAAAAATTATTGAAAAAGCTCAGACTATGGGAGGGCTTGACTACAAAGACGCAAGCCTGCTTTTAGAGACAGAAAATCCAGATATTTTAGAAAAAGTTTATGCGCTTGCAAAGAAAATAAAAGATAGAATTTATGGCGACAGAATAGTTTTATTTGCACCTTTATATCTGTCAAATTACTGCATAAACGGCTGTACTTACTGTCCATTTCACGCAAAAAACAAAGAAATGAAACGCAGAAAACTCAGCATGGAAGAGATAGAAAAAGAAGTAATAGCCCTACAGGACATGGGGCATAAACGCCTTGCAATAGAAACTGGCGAAGACCCAAAAAACTGTAGCATAGACTATATACTAGAGAGCATAAAGACTATTTATTCGGTAAAACACAAAAACGGCGCAATTAGGCGTGTCAACATAAATATAGCAGCGACTACAGTTGAAAATTATAAAAAACTTAAAGATGCCGAAATAGGCACTTATATCTTGTTCCAAGAAACCTATCACAAAAAAACTTATATGGAGCTTCATCCAACAGGTCCAAAAAGCAATTACGACTACCACACAGAGGCAATGGACAGAGCAATGCAAGGCGGAATTGACGACGTCGGCATAGGAGTTTTATTTGGGCTAAATATGTATAAATACGACTTTGCAGGACTTATGATGCACGCAAAACATTTAGAAGATACCTTTGGCGTGGGGCCACACACCGTGAGTGTTCCAAGAATTTGCCCTGCTGACGATGTGGATTTGAACTCGTTTTCAAATTCGATATCCGACGAACTTTTCTTAAAAATTATTGCAATCTTAAGAATTTCTCTACCTTATGCAGGAATTATTGTTTCTACCAGAGAGAGCACTGAAGCACGTGAAAAAGCGCTTAAAATAGGTGTTTCTCAAATAAGTGGTGGTTCAAAAACCAGCATAGGTGGATACACAGAGGAAAGAACTACCAAAGATATGCAGTTTGAACTTTCAGACGAAAGACCTCTTGATGAAATTGTAGGCTGGCTATTAAAATCTGGTTATACACCAAGTTTTTGCACCGCTTGCTATAGAGAAGGCAGAACAGGTGATAGATTTATGCGCCTTGCAAAATCTGGACAAATAGGCAATGTATGCGCACCAAACTCCTTAATCACACTTAAAGAATATCTATGTGATTATGCCAGTGAGGAAACAAAGAAAATTGGGCAAGAGCATATTTTAAACAGCAAAAAAAGTATAACGCATGAAAAAGTATGTGAAAAACTTGATGACTGCCTATGTAAGATTTCTATAGGACAAAGAGATTTTAGGTTTTAAGGGGGATGAAAAATGAACAGCACACCACAGGCAAACAGAACTCATATTACGATACTTGGCAGAAGAAACGTGGGTAAATCCGCTCTTGTAAATGCAATTACAAGGCAGGAACTCTCGCTTGTATCAGACGTTTTAGGCACAACGACAGACCCCGTCTTAAAATCAATCGAAATCCATCCCATAGGCGCATGTGTAATCGTTGACACAGCAGGTTTTGACGACATGGGCGCACTGGGCGAAAAACGTGTAGAGCGCACAAAAGAAATGCTGAAAAAAACCGATGTTGCGGTACTATGCTTTAACAAAGAGATAACAGATTATGAAATAAGTTTTTATAAAGAACTTGAAAAACTTAAAATACCAACGCTTTTTGTCATTACAAAATGCGATGACAATGACGACACAAAATTATTTGATAAAATAAAGGAAACATTTTTTAAAGACGCTATATTTGTAAGTGCAAAGACAAAGAAAAATGTAGAAGAGATATCAAAAGATATCGCAAAACTTCTTCCAAACACCGAAGATTTGTACGGAATAGTTGGAAAATATGTCAGTGAAAAAGACACGGTAATGCTTGTAATGCCGCAAGACATTCAGGCACCCGTGGGAAGACTTATTTTACCGCAAGTGCAAACAATTCGTGACTTATTAGACAGAAAATGCATCACCATATGCGTCACAAAAGATAATTTTATAGACGGGTTAAATTCTTTAAAAACACCGCCAAAACTTATTATCACCGACTCACAAATATTTGATTTTGTTTATGAAAACATGCCAAAAGAAAGCAAACTCACTTCTTTTTCGGTGCTTTTTGCAATTTACAAAGGCGACATAGACACCTTTAAAAAAGGCACCTTAGCGTTTGATAACTTAAAAGAAAGCGACAAAGTGCTTATTGCCGAGGCTTGCACGCACAATCCACAAGACGGCGACATAGGCAGAATTAAAATCCCTAACATGCTTAGAAAGAAATTTGGAGAAAATTTGAAAATAGATTTTACAACGGGTAAAGACTTCCCGAGTGATTTAAGTGGATACTCACTTATAATCCACTGTGGCGCTTGTATGTTTACAAAGCGCTATGTTATGGGCAGAGTAATGCAGGCAAACGAGCAGGAAATACCTATGACAAACTACGGGCTTACCATTGCAAAACTGACAGGAATTTTGGATAAGGTCACAATATGATAACAGAAAACAATAAAACTATAAATCTAATTGATAAATTAAATGAAACACAAGATTTATCAAAAGAAGAATTTATATATATACTTGATAATATCACTTTAGATGAGCGCAAATATTTGTCTGCACTCGCCTTAAAAAAGCGAGAAAAATATTATGGGAATGAAATTTTTTTAAGAGGGCTTATCGAATTTACAAACTACTGTAAAAACGATTGCCACTACTGCGGAATACGCTCTAAAAACAAAAATGTCAGCCGTTACAGACTGACAAAGGCACAAATTTTAGACTGCTGTGCCACGGGCTATGCTCTTGGCATGAGAACTTTTGTTTTGCAAGGTGGCGAAGACCCATACTTTGATGATAAGTTAGCAGATATTGTAACAGAGATTAGAAAAGCATATTCTGACTGCGCCATTACCCTTTCTGTAGGAGAGCTTTCAAAAAAATCATATGAAGATCTATTTAATGCAGGCGCTAACAGATTTTTGCTAAGGCATGAAACAGCAACGCCCGAGCATTATGCAAGACTTCACCCACCGCATATGACACTCTCTCACAGAATGAGATGTTTAGCCGAAATAAAAGAAATAGGCTACCAGACAGGAGCAGGCTTTATGGTAGACTCACCGTATCAGACAAATGAAAATTTGGCAGAAGATTTGGTATATCTAAAAAGACTCAATCCACATATGGTCGGCATAGGCCCTTTTATACCGCATAAAGAGTCGGTGTTTAAGGATTTTAAAAGCGGAACTTTGGAAAAAACACTCACTATGCTAGCCCTCACAAGACTACTGCTACCAAAAGCAATGTTGCCCTCGACAACAGCACTTGAAACGATAGAGAAAAAAGGCAGGGTGCAGGGGTATTTGTCTGGTGCAAATGTAATAATGGTAAACATTTCGCCAAGTGATGTGAAAAAAGATTATCTTTTATACGACAACAAAGCTTTTATAAACACAGACGCACAAAAAGCAGTGGAAAACATAAAAAAAGAGCTTGATGAAATAGGCATGATACTCCCAGTGAAAATTGGAAATGCGGTGTAAGAGCTTTAGGAATAGCTTAGATATGATTTACATAATCGTATCTAAGCTATCGACATTTAGCTGTATATCTGATAAAATTAGTTTTAAAATAAAGTAATCTTTTATAAAAAAGTTTAGAAAGCGTGAAATATATGAGTTATAGGGTAAGAAAAGCGACAGAAAGTGACAAACCCGCAGTGCTTGCACTTGGTAGAAAAATAGTAGATGTATACGAGCGCACCCACCTCGGTGACGAGATGGCGGACG
>CAYJJB010000109.1:0-4629 GCA_964370405.1 uncultured Eubacteriales bacterium
AAATGAGCCAACTTGGCTCATTTTTTTGCGGTTGTGGGTTTTTCGACAGTCTGAGTCCGACCAATACGGTCGGACTTTTTTGTATTTTTCTTAGTTATTATCAGATTTAATTTTTGCAAGCTTGCCATCTATTAGCAATTTTTTCATCTCTTCTTTATCCTCTTTTTCAAGTGCGATTTTATACTCATTCAAGTGACTGATAATTATATCTATTTCCTTAGTCAAATTATCTTTATTCTCAAAAAACAACTCTGTCCACATATATTCATTCAAATATGCAACACGTGTCAAATCTTTAAAACTTCCTGCCGAAAATCCAACATGCTTTGACGATGATGGACTTTTTATATAAGCATTTGATACCACATGCGCTAGCTGAGAGGTAAACGCTATCATTTGATCATGTTCTTTGGGGCTTGTAATCATAATTTTTTTAAAACCAAGTAAATTAAATAAATTTTTCACCATAGAAATTATATCATCATCACAATCCATATCAGGACATAAAATCATTGATGCACCTTGAAATAGGTTTGCAAAAGAAACTTCATAACCACTTTTTTCAATGCCTGCCATAGGATGTCCACCAATAAAGCATAAATTATTTTGACGACAGTATGAAAATAAGCTGTCACAAATATTTTCTTTAACACCAGCACAGTCAATAATCACAGCATCTTTTTTAAAACTTTCTACATTTAGTTTTATAAAATTAATAGTATCATTTGGGTAAAGCGCAACTATTATTATATCACAAGCTGATAATGTTTCCTTGTTAATTTTACAGTCAATTACAGCCTCAGAAAGCGCTAAATCCATCACATTTTCACTTATATCATAACCAAAAACCTTATGTGGAGTAAACTGTTTTACCGCCTTACAAACGGATCCCCCTATCAGTCCTAATCCTATTACACCAATATTCATACTCATTTATTATCTCCTTTTGATTAATAATTATAGTTTAGTACACTTATATAAAAATTGCAAGTCAAATCAAGATCTTATATATGGAAAACTCGGCAGCGACAAAGAAATCATTTAGGTAAAAACCAGTAGAATTTTTTTTATTTTTGTGGTATAGTTTGAGGTGCAAATTATATGAAGAGTTTTAAAATTTCTTGTGATGGGTGTGAAATTATGAGCGAAGTGGTGAACTTAAATGGAATAAACTTGTGGTATGAAACCTTTGGCAATAAACAAAACAGTGCCATAATATTCATTGCAGGTGCAATGGCTCCTGCTACATTTTGGGACAATGAATTTTGTGAAAACTTATCTAAACATCATTTTGTTATACGTTTTGATAATAGAGATTTCGGATATTCAACACACTTTGATGAAACAACCCCACCTCCATATACAATTTATGATATGGTTGAAGATACAAAATGTTTATTGGATTACCTAAAAATAGAAAAAGCACATATTGCAGGACATTCCTTAGGTGGCTCTATTGCACAGCTATTTGCAATTAAGTACTCAGATATGATACTAACGCTAACACCAATATCATCTCCTATTATAGCAAATGGAAGTTTGAAGTTTTTAAAAACATCAGCTAAAATTTTAAACGATATGTGGACTGTGTTAATGGCAAACCCTTGTCATCAAGATTTTGAAAGTGGGCTTGATGGATTTCTTCCAAGTTACCGCTTCTTAAATGGCAAAAAAGAATTTGACCTTGATATGGCAACTGCGTATGTTCGCAGAATTTATGACACAGAAACAATAATAAAACCACACCTTAATCACACAAATATTCAAAATAATTTAGAAGATATTTATGAAAAATTGAGTGCACTCACAGTGCCTATTACATTTATCTACGGTAGTGAAGATTACCTTGCTGCAAGTCCTATAAACACTAAAATCCTTGCAAACTCTCTTAACAATTCAAAATATATCGAACTTAAAGATGTCGGCCATATGTTTTTAAATAGAAATATTTGGAAGGAGATATATTTAATCTTAACCGATACTCTCAAATGACCATCACAGGCTTTAATTAGCCTATGAATTATAAGCTCAAACAATTTTAAAGCCTCATAAATTTATATAAAGGAAAGTAGAGTAATTATGAAAAAGCATTACAAATTCTTGTTATGGGATATTGATGATACCTTGATTGACTTTAAAACCTCAGAGAAAACAGCTCTCCAAAAATGTTTTAAAGAATTTGGAGTTATCTTGACTGATGAAGATATTGCTATATACACCCAGATAAACCACAATTACTGGGAACTGTTGGCACAAGGAAAAATAGAGAAAAACATTATGTTAAAGCGCAGATTCGAGGATTTTGTTCAACAGCTATCTCTGGATAAAATTGATTGTGAAGAAATGAACAAGCTCTATCAAATTGCGCTTGGTGATTGTGCCGTAATGATTGATGATGCAATCGAAATTTGTTCGTATTTTAAGAAAAGCAAAAAGCAGTATGCTGTAACAAACGGTACATCTGTAGCACAAAATAAAAAGTTGAACAAAACTGGTCTAGTAGAATTTTTTGATGGAGTCTTTATTTCAGATCAAGTTGGATACGAAAAACCAGATATAAGATTTTTCCAACATGCATTCGCTGAAATTGATGATTTCAAACTTGAAGAAGCTATTATTATTGGAGATTCCTTATCTAGTGATATGCTTGGGGCAAACAATGTGGGAGTTGACTGCTGTTGGTTCAACCCAAAAGCTGTGGTAAATAAAAACACATCTATTCACATTGATTATGAAATTAAAAAATTAAAAGAATTATTTGAAATTATTGAATGATAAGCTTTGCTTAGCGACTATACCCTACAACAACACAAATTACATGCATTTTGATATATAGAAAGACGTAAAATGTAATTTTAAAAAACTCAAACCAAACGGACTGATGAAAACCCAGTCCGTTTTTTATACAAAAAAAGAGATAGAGTCACATAAAACAATCTCTTTAAATTCGAAAGTGCCCAGTGTGTGAACTAGACTCTAAACTATCCACCTCTCCTCTGTGACCCATACAGCACTATAATGTATATTAGCGCAAAAACCAGAGTAAACATTAAAAACTGCAGTATATGCCCGTCTATTTGTAGTGAAGAGAGCGCTTCTCTTTGTGCATCATAATTTGACATCACACCAAAACCCTCACTGTCTTCAACGGAACTGTTTATCCAAAACTGTGAGATAACTCCGTTTAAAAATAATCCTATTATGGACGATATAAACACAGGAATATACACCCATAAGCCTTGCAAAAAAACAAACTGTTTAAAAATGTTTTTGTTTGTTTCACCAAGTCTTATGAGTATTTTTTTATCTTTATTAAAGGTGATGTTCATGTTTACAAACAGTACAAAAAACACTGCAATGAGCACAACTACGGCTATATAAAGAGTTAAATTTTGCAGCCCTAAAGACATTTTTACAGACTGATAAAGAGTGACCAAGGACATGTCGGAAATGTCAAAAAAGCCGTATTCGTCACTGTTTTTTACTATGGTATTGAGTTCTCTCATAGTACTCTCGATAAGTTTGTAATCTCTTAAATAGACAAGCACACTCTCGCCCTCGTGCTGATAATACTCTACGTTTGAGTGATAATTTAGCGCCGTTATCCAGTTGTCTTTTGGCGCAAAACCCTCTTCATAATTTGACGACCTGTGAAAAGTCACCCTGCCCTGTATGCCGTCTGCAATTTCATCGACATAGCTGTTGCCTGCCGTAATATAGCAAGATATGACGGCAAGGCAGAGCCCAAATATTACAGAAAAACTGATGTACAGTGCACTTTTCCCTGATCGTCCTTTAAAGCAAAGCCACGCCCTGCCGCCTATGTTCCCTTTCATCATCATTCCTCCGAGAAATGCAATTCTCCCCTTGACAAGGTACAGCTTACATCTGCCTGCTGTCTTATATAATCTGAGTGCGTGACCACTATTACACAGCAACCACTGTCACGGCTCAGTTTTTTAAGTATGTCGACTATCGCCTCGGCGTTGTCCTCGTCAAGGTTTCCTGTGGGTTCGTCTGCCAGAATATACTTTGACCCCGTGGCAAGCGCCCTTGCTATTGCCACCCTTTGCTGTTCACCGCCCGAGAGTTTTTTTACGGGTCTGTGCATGTCTTTGTCGGAAATTCCAAGTTCTTTTAAAATTTCTTTTGCCCTAATTTCACTTTCAGGGCTTGCGCCGTTTTTTATATCCATTGCGACCACTATGTTTTGCACCGCCGTCATGTATGGGAAGAGTAGGAAATTTTGAAAAATCATCGCTATGTTTTGCTTTCTTATAATTTCGTCAAAATCGCTTTTCTCCTCATCAAAATAAAGCTCCCCACTTTGAGGTTTGTCAAGCCCTGCGATAAGGGACAAAAGTGTGGATTTTCCAACACCCGACGGTCCTACAACGGCATACATTTTCCCCTCATGAAACTGCGCATTTGCCTCTTTTAATATCACCTTGTCTTTGTTATATTCAAAGTGAATTTTTTCCAGTTTAATCATAATTTACCTCCCTTTTTTGTTTCTCGGATTTGTAAAAAACTCTTACGGACGGCCGATGACCGCCCCTACAATGAAAATGGTAGTTTTGTCAATTTATAATAAAAAATTCACAGAATTTTTCACCACAACTTTTCACT
>CAYJJB010000110.1:0-4622 GCA_964370405.1 uncultured Eubacteriales bacterium
ATTAACTTTTTTCATAGCCATGCCCTTACATAGGGACACCGCACAGGCATCCATTGCAAGGCTTATCGCTATAAGATAAATTTCAATAATTCCCATAAGTACTCCTTAAATTAAACTTGATATGATTGAATTTGATAGTAAAAATCCGTCTTTTGTTAAATTTATGTGTTCATCACTTAAGTTTATCAAATGTGGCGGAATTTTTTTTGCGTTTTTTATGAGGGTTAAAAATTCTTTTTCATAACCCAAATTTTTACATTCTAAAAGACTAAGGCCCTTTGTAAGGCGCAACTTAAGCATGGCGTATTCGTAAAAATCGCCACCTTTACCGTCTAAAATAATTTGAGGATTTCTTATAAATTCCTCTAAATCTCTTGGATAATAAAACCTTGTCTTATTAAAAAATGAGTGTGCCGATGGGCCTATGCCTAAGTACTCTTCACATTTCCAGTACTTTAAATTATGACGGCTCTCAAATCCTTTAATAGAAAAATTGCTTATTTCGTACTGGATATATCCTAAGTCTTCAAGCCTTTTTACCATAAATTCATATTGACGACTGCACTCTTCTTCATCTGGCAAGTCAAGTTTTTCACGCATTTTATAAAACGGCGTGTCCTCTTCTATTTTTAATATATATGCTGAGATATGACATGGGTTTAACTCTTTGCAAAAATTTATGCTCTTGTCTAAATTTTTAAGCGAGGATATACCAAGCATTAAATCAAGCGAAATATTGTCAAAACCTGCCTCTTTGGCACAAAAAACGGCAGATTTACACTGCCGTTTTGTATGTGCTCTAAAAAGAGTTTCAAGGTCTTTTTCATCTTCTGCTTGCACACCCATAGAAAGCCTGTTAAATCCTGCTTTTCTTATTTTTAAGAAAAAGTCATAATCAACAGTTTCTGGGTTTGCTTCTATAGTAATTTCGCAGTCGCCTGTCACGGTAAAATTTTCTCTTATTGAAAATAAAATTTCACTTAAGTTTTCGGCTCCTAAAAGATTAGGTGTGCCGCCACCAAAATATATGGTGTCAACCGAGGTGTCTTTTTGTCCCCAAAACTTAATTTCACGGACCAATGCCTTACGGTATTCGTCATAATTTTCGGTGGTAAGCGAGTAAAAATCGCAGTAAGCGCATTTTCTTTTGCAAAAAGGAACATGAATATAAAGACCCAACATTTTAATCCACCACTTTTACAGATAGGCTTACTTTATCGCCGTTTATATCCCACTCCTGAGTAAAGCCGTCTAGTGTGCCGAGGATACATTCTAAAGCCAAAGTATCAGAACAAATTTGTTCGCTGTTTTTCTTAGCAACTGCTAAGGTTTCATCGTTTGCATTAATTCCAATTACGATACGGTCGGTAACTTCAAAACCTGCGTCTTTTCTCATTGACTGAATTTTGCTTATAAGCTCACGCACTGTGCCTTCTTCTATAAGTTCGGGTGTTAAGAAAGTATCAAGCACAACAGTTACTGCACCTTCAGCAGCAGAGATAAAGCCTTCTGCCTTTTGAGTTTCTATTAAAACTTCCTCGGTAGTAAGTACAATATCCCCATCGCTTAGGCTAATTGTAAGCTCGCCCGTTGCATCAAGGCATGCCTTTGCTTTGTTTCCGTCAAGATTTTGTAGTGCGTTTCTTATTTCGCCTATTTTCTTTCCGTATTTTTGGCCTAAAATTCTAAGCTGAGGTTTAAAGGTGTAATTTACAAATTTACCTGCATCTTCTGCTATTTCAAGGGTTTTAACGTTTAGTTCGTCTGTTACAATTTCTGCAAATTCATCAGATAGTGTAACATCGCCAACTATATAAATTTTTGATAAAGGCTGGCGGTTTTTAATTGCAGCGTCGTTTCTTGCGGCTCTTCCCAAAGTAACACAAGTTAAAACCTTTGCCATGTTTTCTTCAAGTTCTTCATCAATTTTGCTTTCATCACACACAGGATAGTCACAAAGATGTATGCTTAAAGGAGCGTTATCATCAAATGTTTTTACAAGGTTTTGGTAAATATCTTCTGTAATAAACGGAGTAAATGGTGCCGCCACTTTACAAAATTCTACTAAAGCTGTGTAAAGTGTCATGTAAGCTGCAATTTTGTCATCAGTCAGGGTTTCGCCCCAAAATCTTTCTCTGCCACGTCTTACATACCAGTTACTTAGCTCATCTACAAAGTTCATAAGAGTTTTTGTGCTCTCTTGTATTTTATATTCCGAAAGTCCATTATCAACAGTTTTTATAACTGTGTTAAGTTTTGACATAAGCCATTTGTCCATTACAGTTAGCTTGCAGTCGCTTAGTTTATATTTTGTTGGGTCAAAACCGTCAATTCCTGCGTATAAAACATAGAATGCATAGCTGTTCCAAAGTGTTGAAAGGAATTTTCTTTGTCCCTCTATAACAGCTTTTCCGTGGAATCTGTTTGGAAGCCAAAGTGCTGAGTTTGAGTAAAAATACCAACGTATAGCATCAGAACCATAGCTGTTAAGTGCCTCCATAGGTTCTACGGCGTTTCCTTTGCTCTTGCTCATTTTTTGTCCGTTTTCGTCTTGAACATGGCCTAAAACGATTACGTTTTTATATGGAGCCTTGTCAAATAACAGTGTTGAAATTGCTAGAAGAGAATAGAACCAACCTCTTGTTTGGTCTACGGCTTCTGAAATGAAGTCGGCAGGGAACTGTGCCTCAAATTTTTCTTTATTTTCAAATGGATAGTGGTGCTGTGCAAAAGGCATGGCACCTGAGTCAAACCAGCAGTCGATAACCTCTGGTACTCTTGTCATTTCTTTTTCGCACTTTTCGCATTTTATTGTAACGTCATCAATAAATGGACGGTGAAGCTCTATATCATCAGGACAATTATTTGACATGGATTTAAGCTCTTCTATGCTGCCTACACAGTGTGTGTGTCCGCAGTCGCACTGCCAAATGTTAAGTGGTGTTCCCCAATATCTGTTACGGCTTATACCCCAGTCTTGAACATTTTCAAGCCAAGAGCCAAAGCGACCTGTTCTTATATTGTCGGGCATCCAGTTTATAGTGTTGTTAAGCTCAATTAGTCTATCTTTTACCGCTGTCATTTTGATAAACCATGACTCTCTTGCATAGTAGATAAGTGGAGTGTCGCATCTCCAGCAGTGTGGATAGCTGTGCTCAAATTTCGGAGCGGCTAAAAGCAGTCCGTTTTCTCTTAAATTAGTAAGAATTTTCTCGTCAGCTTCTTTACAGAAAGTGCCTGCCCACAAAGTTTCCTCTGTCATGTTACCAGCGCTGTCCACAAGTTGCACAAATGGAAGGTCATAATTTCTGCCAACAGCGGCATCGTCTTCACCAAAGGCTGGTGCTATATGAACTATACCTGTACCGTCTGTAAGAGTTACATAGCTATCGCAAGTTACAAACCATGCTTTTTTATCAGGATTTACAAAGTTCCAAAGTGGCTCATACTCCATATATTCCATGTCTTTACCGACAAATTTTTCTAAAATTTCGCAGTCCTCGCCCAAAACTTTTTCAACTAAAGCGTTTGCCATATAATAGGTTTGACCGTCTTTTAAAAGCTTTACATACTCTTCTTGTGGATTTACACAAAGTGCAAGGTTTGATGGCAATGTCCATGGAGTTGTTGTCCATGCAAGTATATAGGCATCTTCATTTTTTACTTTAAATTTAACTATGGCAGAGCGCTCTTTTACCATTTTGTAGCCTTGTGCAACTTCATGGCTTGAAAGAGGAGTGCCGCATCTTGGACAGTAAGGCACTATTTTAAAGCCTTTATATAAAAGGTTTTTGTTAAATATTTCTTTAAGTGCCCACCACTCTGATTCTATGAAATTATTTGAGTAGGTTACATATGGGTTTTCCATGTCAACCCAGTACCCAACAGCCTTTGAAAAATCTTCCCACATGCCTTTGTATTTCCAAACGCTTTCTTTACATTTGTCAATAAATAGGTCAAGACCATAGTTTTCAATTTGCTCTTTGCCGTCTATTCCCAAAAGTTTTTCAACTTCTATTTCAACAGGCAGACCATGTGTGTCCCAGCCAGCTTTTCTTGGAACACTAAAGCCTTTCATTATTTTGTATCTTGGAATAATATCTTTTACAGCCCTTGTTATAACATGACCTATATGCGGAGTTCCATTTGCTGTAGGCGGTCCGTCATAAAAAGTGTAAGTTGGTTTTGAGGCATCAAATTCCTCTGTTTGTTCAAAAATTTTGTTTTCATTCCAAAATTTTACGGTTTCTTTTTCTCTTTGTACCACGTCTTGTGATGGAGAAACTTTTTTGTAATTTCTTGACATAGTTATATTCCTTTCAAAAGTGAATTTTGATATAAAAAAGCTCCTCGTCCAGAACAGGACAAAGAGCTAAAAGCTTTTAATAAACCACCTATTACTGCGCACTATCATGCGTGCTTTCGTAACGAGAAAGTACCGCCAAAACTTACTTAATAATTTCAGTTTTAGAGCTCAAAAGGGATGTTCATATAAAACTACTTTGTCCAACTTGCACCAACCGTTGGCTCTCTTTGCATTTCATTTTACATTACTGTCTTTATCATAGCCTTTTATATATCTAAAGAGATGATAACATCAAAAATTATTATTGTCAACAAAA
>CAYJJB010000111.1:0-4458 GCA_964370405.1 uncultured Eubacteriales bacterium
CCTAAAACTATAGCAGCCATAAACACTATTATTCCTACAATAATAAAACTAAACTGCAAGTCTACTAAATCAGATAAAAAGCCGCTTAGTATTGGACCTATAAACATGCCTATTCCATATACTGCTTGAAAAAACGAAGTCGCAGTAGAGCGCAAGTTTATGTCCGTATTTTTTATAGCCATGCTTGTAAGGAAAGTTATTAAAAGCCCTTTTGCAAATCCGCTTAAAAACTGCATAAACAAAATTACTTCTATGCTATTTGTAAATACGGTAAATATTATTGTTATTGCTGACAAGACAAAACTTAAAATTAAGCAAATTTTAATTCCAAAATATTTTTGAAAAATCTTTCCTGCAAATAGTGCTGAGAATATTGCGGGCAACGTGCTAAGAGTGGTTGATAAACCCAGTATAAAGTCATTTGCACCTAAGTCCTTTAGAATATTTGGCACAAATCCCATAGTGCTTGCATAAAGACCTATTTGAAGCACCACAGCTAGAGCCGAAAACAAAATTAAATACCTGTCCTTAAAAAGCTTATAAAAATCTCTTATTTTTATAGGCTTTTTCTCTATATTTGGCTCTGGCAGAAAAAGGCAAACTAAAAGCCCTAAAACAGATGCTAAGCCTGATACCGCAAATGTCCACTGTGTACTAAAATACATTGCAATTAAACCGCCAGAAAATGTGGCTAAAACCTGTCCTAAGTTCATTGCAGAGCTTATGCTTCCCATGGCGTGGGTCTGCTTACTGCGTGAAAAATAACCTAAATATATTGTGACATAAATAGCCCAAGTAGAAGCGCAAAGTCCTGCTAAAGTACGAAACACCACAAGTAAATTTGGGTCTGTTACAAAGAAAAAACCTAAATTGCTTATAAGCGAGGAAACCATTCCTGCTATAATAAATATTTTTCTTTTGTTAAGTATATCAGACATTATTCCTATGGGAATTCTGCATATAAGCTGTATTAAACCATAAGAACTCAGCACAACGCCTGTCATGGTATACGTTAGTCCCAAGCTTTCGCAATACGGGCTTAAAACTGGCACATACACATAAATTGAAAACCACATAAGGCAGGTTGCAATATATAAGATTATCACCTTAGGTGAAACATGTTTTGTATTTTCCATCTTAGCTCACAAATTCCCCTATCCATAAAATAAATTTTAGCATATTATTATATAATCAAAAAACGCAAAGCGTTTTACTACAACTTTTCACTTTGAACGCATAAAATGCGTTCACTACATCCATTCTCAACTAAAGAAAGTTATCTTCAATAATTTTACCTATTTCCATAAACCCGTCTTTGTCGGACAGTTTTCCTTTTAAATCGCCATTTTTAGAGTAGATTAAAAGCGGAATGTATTCCCTAGTGTGGTCACTGCCTTTAAAGCTGGGGTCGTTGCCGTGGTCGGCAGAAATCATTAAAAGGTCGTCTTCGCCTAAAAGTGGTAAAAGTTCACCCAGCTTCTCATCAAATTTCACAAGCTCGTCTGCATAGCCTTGTATGTTTCGTCTATGTCCCCAAAGTGCGTCAAAATCCACCAAATTTGTAAAGCAAAACCCTTCAAAATCCTTGTTTTTTGCCGCCTCAATTGTCTGCTCCATGCCCTGCACCGAACTTTTTGATGTGACGTACTCGCTTATGCCCTGTCCGTTAAATATATCATTAATCTTTCCTATGGCATATGTAGTAAAACCACTTTCTTTTAACCTGTCAAGGGTGGTTTTATTTGGAGGAGATAGCGCATAGTCGTGCCTATTTGATGTTCTTTTAAACTCGCCTTTTTTAAGCCCTACATATGGCCTTGCAATAATTCTTCCTACCTTCCACTCTTTTTTCATGGTAAGCTCTCTTGCAAATTTGCAGTAGTCATAAAGTTTTTCAAGTCCTAAAGTTTCTTCGTTTCCACAAATTTGAAGAACAGAGTCCGCTGAAGTATAGACAATTAGGCCATTATTATTTATTTCCTCTTCAGCAAATTCATCAATAATTTCCGTTCCACTTGCCGATTTATTTCCGACAACATATCGTCCTGTGTAATTTTCAATTTCCTTTATAAGCTTTGGCGGAAAACCCGTGTCGGTGAAGGTGACAAATGGCTCTTTTGTGGTAATTCCCATCATTTCCCAGTGCCCTGTCATGGTGTCTTTTCCAACACTTTTTTCAGATATTTTACAAAATGCGCCCATAGGCTCTTTTACAGGTGGCACATTTTTTAAGTCGCACAAATTAGCAATGCCAAGTTTTTGCAAATTTGGTATTTGAAAATTTTTAGAAAACTCTGCAATATGTCCCAAGGTGTTAGCACCCTCATCGCCATACTCTTTAGCATCAGGCATTGCGCCAACACCTAATGAGTCTATCACTATTAAAAAAATTCGTTTAAATTTACTCATAATTACCCCTTTAAATTATCAGGTCCAAAACTTAGCGGAAGCAGGTCACAAAGCTTAATTATTTTGTACTCTGTTTCGCTTTTGGCAAGTATAATTTCAAAATTTTGCACATCGCAAAACTCTGCCATCACTTGCCTGCAAACTCCGCAAGGAGCGGTGAAGTCTGTTAAGACTCCGTCTTTTCCACCCACAATACATATCGCCTTAAATTCTCTAATTTTTTCTGACACCGCCTTAAAAAAAGCCGTTCTTTCCGCACAATTTGTGGGCGTGTACGCCGCATTTTCTATATTGCACCCTGTAATAATTTTTTCATCTTCACAAAGTAAAGCCGCCCCTACTTTAAAATTTGAGTAGGGGCTGTATGAATTATCCATGGCGATTATAGCCGTTTTTATTAGATTTTTTATCATAGCTTCATTCATTCTTTAAATCTCCAAGGCGATTTCCATCATTTGTCTAAAGCTTGTTTGTCTTTCCTCTGGGCTTAAAAACTGCTCTTTGTAAATATGGTCTGAAACGGTTAAAATGCAAAGTGCTTTTTTTCCAAGGTAAGCTGCGTTCATATAAAGAGCGGCGGCCTCCATTTCAACTGCTAAAACACCCATGCTTTTCCATTTGCTGGCAGAAGTTTTATCTGCACCGTAAAATACATCTGATGAAACTATGTTACCAACTGCCACCTTAGTTCCTTTTTCTTTTGCAACATCAACCGCTTTTTGTAAAAGCTCGTAACTTGCAGTTGGTGCAAAGTGTCCTGGTAAATTATACTGTGAAACATAGTTTGAGTCTGTGCAAGCGCCCATTCCAATTACTATGTCCATTGCGTTTAAGTCATCACTAAATGCGCCTGCAGAGCCTATTCTTATGATATTTTCAACCTCGTAAAAGCTGTATAGCTCATATGAATAAATACCGATAGACGGCATACCCATGCCACTTCCCATTACAGAAATTTCACGACCTTTGTAAGTTCCTGTATATCCTAACATATTTCTTACTGTATTAAAGCATTTAACATCTTCAAGATAAGTATCTGCTATAAATTTTGCCCTCAAAGGATCCCCTGGCATTAAAACGGTTTTGGCAATATCGCCTACTTTTGCTGTGTTATGTGCTGTTGGTGCTGACATAATAATTCCTCCTGTTTTTTAGTTAAGAATGTATAATTGAGAATTGAGAGTTGAGAGTTGAGAGTTATGGTGAAAAATGCAACGCATTTTTTATAATTATAACACGTCAAAGGCGTGCACCTTCACTATCAACTATCCACTATTAACTATCCATTCTAATAAGTATTCTCATCGCTTCAATTGCTGCTTTTATTGCATACTCTGTGTCGTGGCATAGTTCATTTGAAAGACCTTGTTTAACTCTTTCTTGATTTCCCATTACGGCAAAAACAGCCCCTGCTCTTGCCTTTAAATATGAAGACACTACAAACAAGGTGGCACTTTCCATTTCTGATGCCTTAGCGCCAAGCCTTAGCCACGCTTGCCATTTTTGCTCTAAATCATATGACACTGGTTTAGTAGATGGCGAGTGCTGTCCGTAAAATGAATCTTTTGCCTGAACTACACCCACATGATAATCTTTTCCACTTTTTTTAGCGGCTTCTACCAATGCAGTAGTCACATCAAAATCCGCCACCGCCGGAAACTCAGCTGGTGCGTACTCCATGCTCGTGCCGTCCATTCTAATTGAGGCATTAGCAACAACTAAGTCACCAGCCTTAACGTCTAAATCCATTCCGCCACTTGTTCCCACTCTAATAAATGTATCACAGCCACACATTACAAGTTCTTCTACGGCAATTGCAGTAGAAGGGCCGCCAATACCTGTTGATGTAACGCTTACTTTTACGCCGTCAAGTGTGCCTGTATACGTAACGTACTCACGGTTATCCGCCATGAGCACAGGGTTATCAAAATATTTTGCAATTTTTTCGCATCTCTTAGGGTCGCCAGGCAAAATGACATAACGCCCAACATCACCCTTACCCACTGCTATGTGGTAAAGTTTGTCTTTATCTTTTGAGTAATTTATCAT
>CAYJJB010000112.1:0-4373 GCA_964370405.1 uncultured Eubacteriales bacterium
TGTATGTACTGCACCACTGTCAATGCTTGTGTCAGCATCAAGAGTTACGCTTGGCACAGAGTCACCAAGGGTTACTGTTACAGAAACAGAACCTGTATTGTCATTAGCACCTTTTACAGGAATAGATGTCGCTGTTGGATCAACAAAAGCTACATCACCAGCTGTTGTATGGTCATAAGTTACAGTTTGCTTGAAGTACAATTCTGTACCGGCTGCATTTGTCGTAAATTCACCATATTTCACACCGTTAATTTCGTAATCTAAGGTGCCTGTGAAATCAAAAGTAGTGCCTGCTGGTAAGGTAATTGTTACTGTATGCACAACATCATTTGCACCATCAGCATCTGTATTAGCTGCAACGTCATCATCGTCAGCTGCTACCGTGCCGCTTACGCCGCCCACTGTTACGGCATCAATATCAATAGTAATCTTATCACTAGCTACGTCATCATCGCCGTCTTTACCATAAAGGGTAAAGCTAAGTTCCTTACCGCCTGTATTGGCATCGCTGTCGAAAGTGTAAGAACCGTCGTTATTGAAAGTAAGTGTGCCAAGGCCAGTTATAGAAATAGGTGTACCAACAGTCACGTTTTGCTTGGTCACACCATCGTCAAAACTCACTTGGATAGCATCAGCATCTGTGCTTAAGCCATCAGCACCAGGAGCTACTGCCCATAAGCCTGTATGTACTGCACCACTGTCAATGCTTGTGTCAGCATCAAGAGTTACGCTTGGCCCATCGTCAAGTAATTCCACATCCACGTTACTAGTGGTGATTTCCTCAGAAGTTTGCACGGTAATGCTGAAGCTATCTGTGGGGATAGCGTCGTTAGGGTTATTTTCACCAGGATGTGTTTGTGCGCCGCCGGTATGGTTGAAGCTATAGCTAAGCTCGCCTGTAGCCTTATCGTAGCTAAAGCCAGTTAAGGTATTACCGCTTTCAAGGGTTACAGAATCCCCATTAAGTAAGTCAGCTAATGAGTACTCTTTTGTGCCATCAATGGTTTCAATGGTCACCTTAACGCTTTCATTGGTGTCGCTGGCGCCCATTTCAAAGGTCATAGTGCCTTCTGTGGTGTATGCGCTATTGGTTTCATCCACAGAGAGGCTTTCAGATTCGCCTGTTACCGTAATGGTGTAGTCGTCGCTGTCGCCGTCTTTATCGGTAACTTTAAAGGTAATTTCTGCAGAACCTTCAAAGTTTTCATTGGCATTGAACGTCCACTTTAACGTACCATTATCTTCACTTACAATAAGTTCAAAGGCAATACCGGCACCATCAGGATCTTCGTATTGATACAGATAGCCACCACCACTTTGGGGGGTTTCAACTAATGTATACTCTGCGCCGCTAGCGTCCTTGATAACAGTATCAAGACCACCAAAGCCATCAGCGGCTTTAATTTCTACTGTACCAGTGGTGCTTACTGTTAAAGACTCTTCAGCCCCCTTAAAGCTTACGCCGCTCAAGAAGAAGTCACTATTATTGGCTCCTGTGCCACCATTGTCTTTAGGTACAAGAGCTACTTGGTCAAAACCACCGGCGATGGCATAGTCAAAGGTGTCAAATTCACCATTTGCTGCAGAACCGACAAGTATTTCTGTATGAACAATCTTACCATCTTTGTAGAAGACAATATACATTTCTTCGTCGGTATTATCTCCACCTTCTTTGCTAAAGAAGCCACCAATATCAAATTGCGCTGTGTAGGCTAAATCATTGCCATCTAAGGTAAGAACTATGGCTTCAGACTCAAGAGCATCCTCACTAATATTTACACGACCGGGAGTTTTATTGCTACCGCCGTCAATATCGCTATCTACACTTAAGCCAGTGGCAGCATTGGTAGAACCAAGAGTCAGGTTGCCATTGGTGACAAGCTCTTTATTTTCACCTTCCCCTGTAGTTGCTAAGCCTATGAAGTTGCCATCAGCATCATGTTGTGCAAGACCGGATGTTGCTGTAAAGCCATCAAATTCAAGAGTAGGCTTCTTTTCTGTAACAGTATCATTGTTAAAAGCAACGAATTCAATATCTACGCTGGAATCAGGACGCGTTACCGTTATCTCATCACCTTTCAAAGCAATAACATCGTCTTCGATTTGTACGGTTACCTCACCTGTGGCAGGGTCACCATCGCTATCAGTTACAGTGAAACCAAAGTTCAGGTCACTATTGTCTGCTGTTGGCTCTTTTGGATCAGCTGGGTTGCCCTCAAAGTCTGTATTATGATCAGACGTATTTGGTGAGTCTGGATTATCATGATGCACAGATTCAAATAAAGTTACTGTATATTCACCAGAACTTGAATCCATATCTACGCTAATGATAGTTTTACCATCAACTGTGCCTAGTAATTTTGTAGGGTCGTTAGGATCAGAACTCCAAACTATAGGATCGCCTGCAGATGTCCAAAGTTCTGGCTGTGCGTCATCCCACTTAAATGTGCCTTCACCATCACCACCATAAGCAATTTCAACTTTGCCCGTTGCTGTAACACCGGTGAAAGTATCACCTGTGTTAGGATCTATGCCTGTTCCACCAGGTAAGAACACTTCAGACACGGTAGCTTTGGTTGTAACGTCACCCACTGTAGGTGTATCGTCAGAGAATTTAATGTTGTCACTAATGTCCATGGAAAGGTCTTTGCTGACAGTATCGCCATCTCCATCAGTTACAGTAACAGTGGCAGTAAGATTTACAGTTACATTAGCAGAAGCAAGCGATTCAAGTACATCACTGGGGACGCCATTTACATCGAAGTGATCAATACTTTGGCCTTCCATTTGTGTAAGGGTAACTACACCTGTAATTGGATCCACAGAGATTGTGAAAATAGCCGTTGTACCAATGCTACCTACAATCTCCCCTTCATCATTCAAAGATAGCATGATGGGATCACCCTTACTGGTGAGTCCAGAATCTGGCTCTGTTTCGCCTTCTTTAAATGTTAGGCTCAGTTTGAAACCAGAGGCTTCTACAGAACCCTTACCGTCAGCGCCGTAATCCACAAGACTGTCACTTTCAAAAGCGGCTTTAAAAGACTTACTATCTACATCGTTTTCAGGGTCTGCATTAGTGTTGTCAACAACAATGTCTGCATCATCAGTTTGTAATGACAAATCAGAAGGTGCTGTCACACTGGTGGCAGTTACCACAGGTACATCATCTTCAATTTGTACGGTTACCTTACCAGGAACAGTGTCGCCATCACCATCAGTCGCGGTGAAACCAAAGTTCAGATTACTGTTATCTGCTGTTGGCTCTTTTGGATCCGTTGGATCACCTTCAAAATCTGTATTATTATCAGACGTATTTGGCGCATCTGGGTTATCATGATGCACAGATTCAAAAAGTGTAACGTCATAAGTAGATTCACCATTAACTGGTGCATTCATCGTTACAGAAATAACTTCTGTATAAGTGCTAGCATCATCAGAATATGTTCCTATATAGCCAAGGAGTTCACCGTTACCAAGGTCTATCCACTTAACCAATTCACCTTCAGTAGTCCAAAGGGTCACTTCTTCAGTATTACCTGCATCACTAAAGACTTTGTCACCGCTCACATTCCAAGAGAATGCATCAGCAAAGCTATCATTCTTCATGCCATCAGCACCAAAATCGAGAGTAACGGTGCCTGAAGCAACTGCAGCGTCTGTAATAGGATCGTTTTCCATCCCTTCATGAGGATCTTTTTGGGTGCCGTCGCCAAGGAAGGCCTCAGACACGGTAGCACCAGAAGAATCGCCAATGCTAGGCTCGTCATCACCAAAGTTCAATTGTGCGCCAAGGTCAATGCTTGCAGAACCAGAAGCTACGTCGCCGTCGCCGTCGGTGGCAGTCTTAGTGTATTCAAGTTCAAGACCAAGGCCACCAAGGTTAATGGTTTGGTCAGGATTTTGTGGGTCTTCATTGGGGTGATCAATTTCATCATGTTGAGTCAATGTCACATTACCTACAGCGTCCACACTTACTTCAAAGACAGGACGAGATTCGCTGGGGGTTAAGCCATCATAATCTGCATAACCAACAATCTTACCATTCACCTCTACTAAGGTGATTTCCTCACCACGAGATGTTAAGGTCTTATCTTCATCTGTTGGCGTACCAACTTTAAGTGCATAGGAATCCGCGGTTGTTGCATTTTCTGTATCGGCGCCCATAACAACGACTGCTTCAAAATAGCCGGCAAAAGAACCGCTTACCACGGTGTTTGTTGCACTATCGCTAGCATCACCGATGGTTTCTTTATCTTGTGTGGTGAGAGTAATGGTAGGTGGTGTGTCAGATAAGTTCACAGTAACGCTAGGTTCATCATCACCAAAGTTCAATTGTGCGCCAAGGTCAATGCTTGCAGAACCAGAAGCTA
>CAYJJB010000113.1:0-3362 GCA_964370405.1 uncultured Eubacteriales bacterium
AGGCTGGCGTACCATTTTTCTCAATTTCAGGTTCTGACTTTGTTGAGATGTTTGTCGGTGTCGGTGCATCACGTGTTAGAGATTTATTTGATAAAGCAAAGAAAAATCATCCTTGTATCATTTTTATAGATGAAATTGATGCTGTTGGCCGTCAAAGGGGCGCAGGTCTTGGTGGCGGACATGATGAAAGAGAACAAACTCTGAACCAATTGCTAGTTGAAATGGACGGTTTTGGTGCAAACGAGGGCGTTATAATGATAGCCGCAACAAATAGACCAGATATCTTAGACCCAGCGTTAATGCGTCCAGGCCGTTTTGACAGACAAGTTACTGTGGGTTATCCTGATATTAAAGGTCGTGAAGAAATACTTAGAGTTCACTCAAGAGGAAAGCCACTGGCTCCAGACGTTGTACTTTCAACAATTGCAAAAAGCACAGCAGGATTTACAGGTGCTGACCTTGAAAATCTTTTAAATGAAGCAGCACTTTTGGCTGCAAGAAAAGACCGAAAAGCGATTACTATGCCTGAAATTGAAGAGGCTACAATAAAAGTTGTTGTAGGTGCTGAGAAAAAGAGCCGTGTAATGACACAAAAAGAGAAAAAACTTACAGCATATCACGAAGCAGGCCATGCGATAACATCGTACTACTGCCCAACACAAGACCCAGTTCATCAAATTTCTATCATACCTACAGGTATGGCTGGTGGCTATACTATGCATCTTCCAACAGAAGATAAATCTTACCGTAGCCGTGATGGAATGAAAGAAGAGTTAATAGTTCTTCTAGGTGGACGTGTTGCAGAGGCCTTAGTTTTAGGCGATATCTCAACAGGTGCTTCAAACGATATTGAAAGAGCTACAGCAATTGCAAGAAGCATGGTTACAAAATTTGGTATGAGCGAAAAACTTGGACCAATTTTATACGGCCAAGAGTCAAGCAATCCATTCCTTGGTAAAGAAATGGGACATGTAAGCAACTACTCAGAAGAAACAGCAGGCGAGATTGACAGTGAAATTAAAACTGTCATCATGGTTGCATATGAGAAAGCAAAAGATATATTAAACACTCATATGGAGCTTTTACACAATCTTGCAAACGCATTGTTTGAAAAAGAAAAAATTGATGCAACTCAATTTATAGATGTTATGGAAGGCAGATTTTTGCCAGGAACAGCAGGCGCTGATGATGCAGAGCTTGAAATGGAAGACATAACAGATGTTGATTTAGATGAAGAATAAGATAAAACCGCCGAAAGGCGGTTTTCAGACTGTCGAAAAATCCGCAAACGCAAAAAACGAGCCAGCTTGGCTCGTTTTTTGCTTCCTGCGTCACAAACACTTGCAAATTTCCCTCACATACCTTTGTATTACTCGGTTATTTGCAAAAATTTGTTCCTTGCCTTGCAGATTTTTGGACAGTCTGGCAGCGTGCACAAAAAAGCGAGACTTTTTTGACACGCTGAAACCGCCGAAAGGCGGTTTTTTTGTTAGCGAAGAGTGAAGAACTGTGGTGAAAATCCTGCGGATTTTTTGATTAAAAACCAATAATCGCAGTGTAGGGGCGGTCATTGGCCGCCCGTGCGTTTTCATAACATTACACATGAATTACATATATTTCTTCTTCCAAAACTTTTCCGCTTGGGGTTATTTCTTCTTTATATGGGTTTATAAGTTCTGCATTAAAATACAGTGGTATTTTTTTGCTTGCTATGTTTCGTCTGTCAACAGGGTACAAAAGTTTTTTGTGCCCTAAATTTTTTGCATGTTCAATAACTCCACCTACAGCTTCTCTGCCATAGTGATTTCCATGACAAGAAAGTTTTGTCCAAATGCCAAGCTCTGGCATTTCTTTATTTTTAAGGCCATGAAGCCCCGCAAGACCCAAAAATTCACCTGTGTCTACTAAAGTAATGGCATAAACTAAGTCAGTGCCTACCTCTCTTTGATTAATAAACATATCCACAACTTGCGTGGTTTCGTCTATATCTTTTGCAGGGTCGGGAAACATATAGGTAGTGACTTCATCGGTAAAGTTTTCAAAAATAACGCCTATAAATTCAGTTGTAATAGGTTTTAAAACTAGTCTTTTAGTAGTTAAATTCATAAGAGCCTCCAAAATTTATTTGAAAAATAATATCACAAAAGCATTATAAAGTCAAGGCGGTGTAGAGCTTGAGGTGCAAATTTTAATTTGTGCCGTAGGGGACAGGTTGCCCGTCTCGTCATTGATTTAATGGAAACCAAGTGGACGACGAAACGTAGCCCCTACATTTTAAGGTAAGAAGTAATAGTTCTGTCAAATATATAATTGAAAAATGCGGAGCATTTTACCACCACTCTTCACTCTTCACTCTTCACTTTTCATTAAAAAACACATAGCAGATTTATTTAATCTCCCCAAAATAAATCTCCGTCTTTTCCTGCATATCCCTTGCCACTTCTTCGGCGGTGAGAACACCGCTGGTGCGGTAGTAGTCATACCACGAAGAGTTTTGCAGGGCATCACCTAAATATACATTAATTCCGTTTGTTATAACTTCTAAATTCATCAGTGGTTCTTCAAATGTGTTTTTATATCTCTCTTTTGTTTCACTAGGGAATGAGGATAGGTACTGCTCAACCATAACACTAAGGTTATTTTTATTTAAAGGTATTGCTTGCTCAAACCTATCGCCGTCCATTGTGCCTGCTGTAAAGGAGCTAAAGTCTATAGACTCGGACTCGCTTTCATAAATACAGTATTTTATAAACTCCCAAGCAAGGGCTGGATTATCGGCATTTCTCGGTATGCTCATAAGGTACAGTGGATCTATAAGTAATTCGCCTTTTGTACTTGTTACAGGAATAAGACCTGTTACACCATCTTTTTTTACCAATATTTCCGACGTGTTGAAATCGGCTATTCCTGTAGGTACGCTATATACAAAGTAACTTTCATCAGCCAAGTAGTTACCAAAAAATACACCTGAATTAAAATGACCTAAAGGGGTGGGGCTTCCGTTATAGGCTCTTGTAGTTTCTAAATATTCTAAAAATTCAGGACTGTCAAAACTTGCGGTCATTTCACTTAGATTAAATGCAGAAGCTCGTTCTTGCATCCAAAGTATTGCCTTTCCCTCAATACGGTCTAAGGTCATCGATTTAAGTTCTGGAAAATTACCGCTTGCTATAGCCTTGTTATATACATCTAAAAGCAGTTTGTAATCAACTATTTCTATTTCATCAGACACATAGCCTGCGTTTTCCAAAACATCTGTCCTCATTCTAAAAAACTCATACTCAATTGCGTTTGGCATTGAGTATAAACTGTCGCCAATTTCAAATGCTTCTAAAACATTCATGTAAAAATCTTCTTCTTTA
>CAYJJB010000113.1:3372-4351 GCA_964370405.1 uncultured Eubacteriales bacterium
CATTCAAATCCATTATCATGCCGCTTGGTACGAAGTTTGATGCATAGTCATGATCTGTAAAAATTAAATCAGGTGGACTTCCTGCTGTAATACTCACGTTTAAATCATTTCTATATTGCTCAAATTTAATAGCGGTATCTTCCGTCATATTAAAGCGCTCTACTCCTGAATCCTCGACTATAACTTCTACATTGGGGTGCAGGTCTTTAAAACCTTCTACAAGTGAGTACCAACCGTAAAATTCATCTTCGGCATAATCTGATGATATAGTAAGTGTACCAGAAAGCTCTTCACCCTCTGAAAATAGCACTATATCAGCCTCCTGCACACTGCCTCCCGTGCCGCAAGCTGTTAGTAGTAGTAAACCTGTAAGTATTAATGTAAATATACGTTTCATATCAATTTCCTCCACAAATTCATAGAATAATTGTTTAAATTAATTATACTACTGCATTAGAAATATGTAAATGTCAAATTTACCTAAAAACTTAATTAAATAATATTTTTTTTGTGGGTATTGTGAAGTGTGTATTTTTCATTACTACATCTAGTGAAAAAACTTGCCTTTTTAATAAAAATTTGATATCATAACACAAGTGAGTATTAGAACATATATTCGGAGGGCGTTAAATGGCAAAAAAACATGAATATGGAAATGAGAGTATATCGACCTTAAAAGGTGCGGACAGGGTACGAAAAAGACCTGCTGTTATCTTTGGTTCAGACGGAATAGAGGGCTGTCAGCACTCAGTTTTTGAGATACTTTCAAACTCAATTGACGAGGCAAGGCAAGGGCATGGTAAGGAAATTAATATTACAAGGTATTCTGATATGTCCATAGAAATTGAGGACTTTGGTAGAGGCATTCCTGTAGATTACAACACAAAAGAAGAACGATATAACTGGGAGCTTGTTTTTTGTGAGATGTATGCAGGCGGTAAGTATAATAATAACTTGGGTCAAAACTACGAATATTCTT
>CAYJJB010000114.1:0-4318 GCA_964370405.1 uncultured Eubacteriales bacterium
TGTGCATAAACAATTCATCTTGCAGTATGCTATATGAAGCACGATACTTAGGTTTTCCGTTTTTTCTAAAGACAACATCACCATTTTCATCAGTTATTGGAACATCTGAAGCCCATTTTTTCGAGTGACTTATTTGGTTTATACGTTCTTTAACTGTTCCTATAGGTGCTGCATCTTTGCAACGTTTGCTCCACAAAATTTCTTTTTCAACTACAGGTAGCACCACTCCTTTCTTTGTTTAAAATAATTTTAATTTATTGTAGTTTTATATTAATATCTTGCAATTTTCAAGAATATTTTCTTAAGTAGTAATAAATCAATTTTCGTAACAATACACAAAAAAACCAAAATTTGATTTTGCACCAAAATATCGGTTTTATAGTTTGAAATATGATATTAAATTGTAAAAAAGGTGAGAAAAAAGCACCCATTGACGATAAATCAATAAGTGCGCATTTAAAATTATTTTAATTGTGAGCGTCTAATTAAAGGGTGTATAAAAATCTAGAGGGTAGCCGAAAAATGGCTACCCTCTAAACATATAATATTAATCAAGATCAAAAGCTTTGCGAATTTCGCTGCTCTAAGGCATTAAACGCTCAAGCTCATTTGGGTCATTTGCAAAATCCATATCAGGCAAGGTGTTTAATAAAACCTATAAATAATCCCTAGGATTGATTATCTATATGATATTGTAAACTTATTATTGATTGGGTTTTTGTATATATCACAGTCTACACCATACACTTTTTTTATCAGTTTCTCAGTTAACACTTCTTCCGGTTTGCCAAAGTCAATAATATGCCCTTTTTTCATAATATATACTTTATCGCAAAAATCCATAGCTAAAGCTAAATCATGTAGTGCGGCTAATACACCTACTTTTAAATTGGACACTATTCTTAAAATTTGAAGTTGATATTTAATATCTAAATGGTTTGTTGGCTCATCTAAAACCAAAAGCTTGGGTTGTTGCGCAATTGCACGAGCCAAAACTACTCTTTGTTTCTCGCCTCCTGATAATGTTGAATAGCTTCTGTCTTTAAACTCCGCTAAATCAACCATCTCAATTGCTTTTTCAACAATTTCATGATCGCTTGCTGTATTTTGCTCCATTAATGATTTATGAGGTGTTCTTCCAAGCATAACCACTTCTTGCACGGTAAAATCAAAGCTTAAATCATTAAATTGCCCTACCACTGACATATGTTTTGCTATTGTTTTAGGCCTTGATTGGATAACGTCGTGCCCTCCTAAAAAAACAGTTCCGCTTTTTGGTTTTAAAACTTTATATATGCTTTTCAATAATGTTGATTTTCCACAGCCGTTAGGCCCTAAAATTCCTACAATTTCATTATTTTCGGCGCATAAAGAAACATTTTTAACAATTTCACTTTTTGCAAGTAAGACAGATAAGTCTTTTACATGTAAATTCATTTACTGACCTCCAAAATTGTAGTTTTTTCTTAAAAGTATATACATAAATATCGGAGCGCCGATAAGAGAAGTTATTACACCAATGGGTAATTCAGTGTTTTCAATAAAAACCCTTGATAAAATATCACAAGACAGCAAAAACGTTGCACCGAAAAGCGATGCAAATGGTACAAGCAATTTATTATCTGAGCCAACTAAACTTCTACATATATGCGGCACTGTTAAACCTACAAACCCAATTATTCCGCAAGTTGCAACCAAAACTCCTGTAACAAAAGATGTCAACACCAGAAACAATTTTCTGTAAAATGAAACATCAATACCTAGAGTGATAGCAACATCTTCTCCCATCATCATTGTATTTAAAACCCTACTTTGTGTCATAAAAAACAAAAGTAACACCACTACTATAGAAGCAGGTAGAAAAATATTATCCCATTTAGCGCTTGTTAAAGAACCCATTGTCCAAAAAGTTACAGTTTGAATACCTTCGGCGTTGTTGGCTAAATAAATTACGAGGTTAGATAACGCCGATAATATTGCATTCATAATGGTACCTGCTAAAACTAATTTAACCGAAGTGATTTTCCCACCGATACTCGAAAGAGAAAGTACGCCTATAACTGCTATGAACGCCCCAATAAACGCCCATACTGAAATGCCTAAGGTTGAAAAAAAACCGCCAAAGGAAAAGCCTATTAATATGGCAAAAGTTGCGCCAAGAGAAGCTCCCGAAGAAACACCTAATATATAGGGGTCTGCCAAAGGGTTTTGAACACTTGTTTGCATTACTACGCCACAAAGTGATAATCCAGCACCCACAAAAATAGCCATAATAGTTCGCGGTACCCTAATAAGCCATACAATAGTTTCAAATGAAGCCTGTGTAATAAGATTAGAGTCTATAGGTAAACCCGTAATTTTAGAAAGAAGTATGTAGTAAGACTCGTTAAAGGGAATTGACACAGCCCCTACGGATGCAGATAATATTACAGCAAATAATAAAACAGATATTGTTGTTATCATCAGTGTTAGAAAGTTCTTTTTTGTTTTAATCATATAAACTCCGTACGATTGTTTAATTCGCAAATATATATTATGTCGTTGTGGGTGTTGACAAGCAGCTGAAAATGTGTTATATTATGCACGTTAGTCAACGCTAACCATTTTAACATATTAAGTAGAATTTTGTCAAGATGCTCAAACATTTCAAACTTACATTAATTAACAAAGCATATTTCAATATTCACTAAAAATTATCTATATCACAAAGGAGATATTATGAAAAAACTAACAGCAATACTTTTAAGCACAGTGCTTTCTATAAGCATACTTACAGGTTGTTCGGCTACAACAGAGCAAGCTGAAAACGTATCAGAAGTTCAACAAAGCACATCGCAAGCCTCACAAGACGAAGTTAGTTCGCAAGCAGACGAGCAGGCAGGCGAGACCACATATCCTATTAGTTTTGATGCGTTAGACTTGCAAGGAAATGTATACCCGCAAACTTATGAAGATGTTCCGACAAAGGTTTTCCCGAACAATCAAGGAACAGCAGAAACGTTATTAATGTTAGGGCTTGCAGATAATATAGTAGCAACTCCTCCGGCTACAGGAGAAATAGCTGAGGGACTTGAAGCTCAATATAACGAGTTAGTATATACAAACGAATCGCTTTATATCGGTAAAGAGCAGTTAATTAGTTTAGAGCCGGATCTTGCCATGGGGAGGTCAGCATTATTTACAGATGATGCCGGTTGGGGTTTGGGTTTGATATCCGATTTAAATGACATAGGGATAAATGTGTTCACACAAAATGCTTCTCTGAATGATGCAACAATAGATGATTTGTTTGCCGATATTAGAGATATAGGAACTCTTTTTAATGTTGCTGATGTTGCAGAAGAAATGGCTTCAAATCTTGAAACTCGATACAGTGGACTAACTGAAACTTATGCAGATCAAGACGAATTAACATATTTGATGATACCTATGTATCAAGACAACCAATTTAATGTCTTTGGGTCAAACGATACCGCAATGCATAACAACGGCTTTAATGGTATTAATTTAAACAACCCTGTTGAAGTTACAGGCTATTTAAGCGCAGAGGGAATTATAGACGTGAATCCCGATGTTATACTTGCAGTTAATGTTGCAGGAGGGGGCCCAAGTGACGGAGAAATAATTAGAGATACTCTAATGAGCTCAGCTGAACTTCAAAGCGTAAATGCAATTGCAAACGACAAAGTTATAATTGTTGATTTTTCAGATGTCATGCTTTATAATTTTAGGTTTCTTGACGTTCTGGAAAATGTGGCAGAAGTTGCATTTGAGTAACATTTGCGATACATATTCCCACTTATTTCAGTATACTTTGTTTATGAATTAGTAAATCATCTTATTTAGGATCCAACTTACACTTATCTTGTAGATTTGTGTAAGTTGGTGTTTTTTTATTATTTAATTAAGAGAGGTGTTTATTGTGTTATGTGGCTGATGTAGTTTTTTGCCAGTTTCAAAACTCACAGAATTTATAATAAAATGGCTGTGCAAATGCTCGTTGTCAATATGTGTTGCAATCAGAACTTCATAGTTTTTGTAGTGGGTTTCAGCAAACTTAATTGCTATCTCGTGAGCAGTTTTCGGCGAGATATTTTCGCCATCTTTGAAGCTTTGGGTGTAGTGGTAGAACTGAATTCCGTCTAACTTTTTGTAACTTGACTTGGTTGCCATAAATTCAGAAAATGCAGTTTCAGGCACACAATTTATTCCACTAAGAAGTTTTATTGTATTATTTTTCTGTGGCAATTAACCTTGCTCCCAATATTGTCCTATCAAAATTTGAATATAGATGATGAAATAAAGTCTGGTGATGGAT
>CAYJJB010000115.1:0-4291 GCA_964370405.1 uncultured Eubacteriales bacterium
TAACATCGGACTCATTAAGGTTTGCCAAAAATGAGCCCTTGGGATTAAAGCTACGATGAACTTCATCTAAAAAGTATATGCGTTGTATGCTGGTATTATAATCATCTGTGCGAGTTACATCGGGGTCGTCTTTGAATTTCTGAATATTAACTACGGTAATTTCTGTCTTGCCAGTGTCACTATGCACCGCCTTGGTAGATTTAATGTCCTTTGCAAATTCATCCCTAGAATTAATGGTATGCACCAAAAGGTCACGGCTTAGAAATTCTAATTTCGCTTGGGTGAGCAAGTCTAAGCGGTCAACAATAAAGTAAAATTTAGGGATTATACCTTGCTTTTGGTAGTAGTCCTTTAGAAAATGTGTGTTATAATAGGCAAAGGCAGTCTTGCCACTGCCTTGTGTATGCCAAATAATGCCTTTACGTTTGCCTGCGTCTAGATGTTTCTCAAGGGCTTTGGTTGCAAAAATTTGCTGATAACGCATAATATGCTTTTCAAAGTTGGTGGACTTATGCACATAGGTGATGGCATACTGCAAAGCAAAGCCTAGACGCTCCTTGCTTAAAAGCGATGTGCAAAGCCTATTGGTGGGCGTGCTGGGAGCTTTGTTTTGTGAAAATTCAGGGCTATGCTTTATGGCTGTATAGTTAGTGTCTTGTAGGATTTTATTTTCAATTTCACCACTTTCTGGCAGTAACAGCCTACTTAAATCTAGTTGATCTTCCTCACGAAAGTAATTGAACGTAGGGGCATTGTATGAAGCTGTGGCATAAAATGCTCCAGCTATGGGCTTTGATGAAGATTCACTATTTTCATACTCCATATTATTAGAAAAGAGCATAAGCTGGGTTATGTTCATAAAGCGGCGGAAGTGCTTATTTTTACAACGCACATTTATACGTTCTCGCTCTGCAATAATCCCCTCACGGTTATGTGGCTTTTTGACCTCTATGAATACTAGCGGCATACCATTTATTAATAATGTGATGTCAGGGCGAAATTCCTCCTCCCCGTTTTTATAGGGCAGCTCCGTCACTACATGGAATGCATTGTTATCAAAGTTGGTAAAGTCAATAAGCCGAGTACCAGATTTTGCGATTAATTTTGTATAGAACGCTTCGCCAAGGTCTTCATTCTCAAGGGTAAGCTTGGTGTCTATGAGTATGTTTTGAATTTCTGTTTCATCAAGATGCGGATTGATACTGGCAATAGATGAAGCAAATATATCTTCAAAAATATTAGTCTTTTCATCCCATTTGGCATCATTTAACGATAGGTAATGATAACCCAAACGCACAAGGTGCAAAATGCAGGGTATTTTGACCCGCGAGTCTTCGTTAAATTGCATATGCGTTTCTCCTTTTTATACACAAAATATAGTACATTGAGTACGATATTTAATCAAGGCTATCAATCATAATGCCCTTTGCAAGAAACTATGATAAGGGTTTCATCTTTTACGCCATAGACAATGCGGTTTACTTCATCAATGCGCCTGCTCCAATAGCCGCTTAGGTTTTCTCTGAGGGCTTCGGGCTTGCCTATGCCCTCAAAGGGGTGGCGTTTCATATCTTTGATAAGTGCATTGATTTTTTTGAGGGTTTTCCTGTCCTGCTCTTGCCAGTAGCAATAGTCGTCCCAGCCTTCTTCCATCCATAATAATTGCATGGCTAGTCCTCTATGAGTTCATGAGCTACAAGCTTTGCCTTGCCAGACTCCAGTTCTTGGATGCGTTTTTCAAGCACTGCCATATTCTTTTCTGAATAAAATGGGTCAATGGCAACATCAAAAGGAATACGCCCCTCACGAGCAACCTTTCTGGCAAAGATAGTAAAGGCCGTTGACATATTCAGTCCTAGCTCTTTGCACGTTTGTTCCATGTTCTTCTTCAAATTTGCATCCATGCGAAAATTTACCATAACTTGTGACATAAGTTTCTCCTTGTTTTAATTTACACTAATGATTGTAAAGCAAATGTCAAGCAAAAGATTTACACGGAATGGTACAATTTTCTACATCCTTAAATGTAGTGGTACTGTATTGTTATCCTCATTCGTACCTTCTGCCTTTTGTTCAACTATGTCCTGCGGTCTAGCCTTTTCCACTCCCCCCTTGTGCTTTTGTGGTTCTATTGGTGGAAGTGGGGTTTGCTCTGTGGGCTTAGGACCAAGGCTTTGTAACGTCTTAAAATCTTCTTTGAGCTTTTGCTTGCGTTCAAGTTTAGTTTGATAATCTGAAAATAGATTTTGTAATTTTGGATGCTTGGTACAACATGCCTGGAATTGCTCAAGGCTTATCTGCCCATGCTTATATTCCCTTTGCAGCTTGTTAAAGTGTTGTTTAATTTGTTGCCAACTTGGTTCTGGCTTTGTTGCTTGTGCCGCCTTACGCTGTTTTATTGCATTAGCTAATGCAATAAAGGTTGATTGCTCTGTGTATGTAAATGCCTTTTTGCGTATCAACTCCAAATTCATTTTTGCAGGGGGGAGGAAAATGGAGCTAATGGGTGAAGTTGGTAGTAATAAGTCTATTTTATTAGCGTTTGTAATCAAATCCTGTAGCAATGCAATATCATTCACCTGTTGACGCACTTTATCAAGCAACGCTGTAGCATTACTTATAGTATTTACATCAAGAGATGTATTTTGCAATTTAGGATAACCATGCAATGCTTCAGCTGTAGAACACAATGCACTTTCTTCAACAAAGTTTGCAACTTTATCTTTAAAAGCATGCACCGTTAAGGCATTTCGCTCTATTGGATTAATTGTAAGTAATTTTGAAGTTTTATCATAAGCTTTGCTTAAAATATCACTACTGCCAAGACTGTTCAGCACATTACACGTTGCTAATAATTCAGCTTTTTGGCGTATAAACTCCAAACCCATATTAGCAGGGGGGAAGTCAATAGAGCTAATATTTGAAATTGGTAACAACTCAAAGACTTTATCAGCATTAGCCACAAATTCATTCATCATCACTATATCATTAACTTTTTGGCGTATGGCATCCATATTCAATGTGCTAATTGGTGGTTTTATATCAAAATCTAGTTGAGCATCTTTTCCAGCTCGCCTATCCTGTTTTTTTGAGTTGTGAGCGTATGCAAAATCACTTTGAGCTGTGAGCCATCGGGATTGATTTTGTTTTCTGCCAAGTCGTTGACGATTTGTATCAATTCCTCTTGTTCTGCCCCCAAAACTTTTAAGCTGTCGTTTATGGATTGCTCCACCTTTGGCAATTTGACTTCTAACATCAAGATGTCTTTTTTGAGCATGAATATGTTTTTTTGAGCAAGGCCATACTCCGTATTTCTCTCTAATTTGTTGGAATACATTAAATAGGTAAGTTCCTCCAAGGTATTGGAATATTCTTGCTTGTATGCTGGTATTTTTTTTCCGTCTGTTGTAGTAGCTATATCTTCTTGGGTTATAATTGTTCGACCATCTTTTGGAGAAAGCATTTGTTCCTTGGATATTTCCCCATGCTGAGGAAATTTTGCTGTTTCTAAATTGGGCAGTTGAAATGTTTTTTGCATCATAAGTTCCTATTATTGAATAATTTTTCCCTTGGTTTGTCTTTCTATTTTCTCTATCCTGCTTTGATTTTCCTCTATCAAATTGAGAATTATCTGCATGATACTTGCTCCTTCTGACTCTTTCTGTTCCAAGGCTGTATCTAGTGTTGCTGAACAGGTGCGTATAAATTGGTCCTGCTTCGTACGTGCTTCTTGAAGTTTTACTTTTGCCTCTGCCGTAATCTGAGCAAGCTGTTCCTTTAAAATTTTTATCTTCTGCTGTTCCGTTGTAATTATGTGATTTAATTTCTTTATTTCCGCTTCGTATCGATTGCGTAATTTGCTCATCTGAACAGTTAAATCTTCCACTGTCAGTACATAAAGCTCCGTGACTTGCCATATGGGAGTGCTTACCGTACCAGCGTTTGTGCGTAGTTGTATTGTGCTTCGCCCCTCCTTTGGCGGTAAAGGCTTTGCGTCTTCGCCTTCTGTGTACATTGTTTCCAACTTTGGAAGTGGTTGATATACCTTTATGTCCATCAGTAACCTCCGTTACTTCGTTAAAGTTATTATGAATTTTGTATCGTGCAGCATTGTACGCTGCAGTCTTTTCGATAGCCTTTTGTAAAGCTGTTTCCGCTTCTGCAGCTTTTATTAAATCTGGTTCATCATGCACAAATTGGCGTTGTTCTTCGTGAGCAAGCCATTCCTGTGCTGAGAAATCTTGGTGATACAATGTACCCTTAAGCCTAGTTCTATTACCATCACTATCCA
>CAYJJB010000116.1:0-4047 GCA_964370405.1 uncultured Eubacteriales bacterium
CCTTTTCCAAAATTGGTAAATCATCGGTTTTTATATAGAATTTATCTCGAATTCCGTCAATGTTGATCTCAGTGATTTTATTATCGATTAGCAGTTCTTCAAAGATTTTATTCCTATCATTTGATGATAAATCCCCAATTCCCAGCCATAAATCAGAGGGTTTATTCCAAATTAAGCCTACTGCTCCAATTCGCCTATAAACTCGCCACTTTAAATGCTCGAAATCATCTGGTAGTGGGTCAGGTGCGTTTAAAATGGTGGGGGATATGTACTTTTCTGCTAAGTCGTAGTATTTTCGACTGCCTTGTTTGTGATGAATTAAGAGAACGTTTGTGGAGTACAGCTGTTCGAGCACTGCCCTTGTAGCCTTGCCTTTTTTGTCCCAGTTGCCACTCCAGTGTATTGCAGAGTGCCAGTGCACCTCGCCTAAATTAGGCAAGTCTGAGGACGACACTGCACCGTGCTCTTTTATGTAATTTATAACCTCAGGCTCAAGCTTTGTCGCTTCCTCAAAGTGCAGTCCGCTTTCTATCGCCCTGTTTTTATAGCGTGTAAAATACGGTAAATCCTTTGTTAGAATGATAGAAAGCTGCTTGTCGGGGTAGTCGAACAAAACTCGTTTTCCGTAAAGCAAGTTATGGAGCATGGATTTTCTAAAATTTTTCACCCTCGATTGTAGCGAGAGTTCTGCATTTTTGCCACAGCTATCCACAGGGTCAAACTGCAAACACGATGCCTGTTCTATGTAGTTAAAAGCCCCGTCTTCATTTTTAAATTTATACTCACCGAGTAGTCCTTGCTTTAGTAGTAAAAATCTTTTCGCCTCATTTATTGCTATGTTCATTTTATCATTCCTAAAATCAAATTGACATTTTCATCTATATCTTTAGTGCCGTCTATGTGTATTACGTTTAAATCTAAGTTGTCTAGCCACTTAGTTACATGAGTGTCATCTCTTGACTGGATAAATTTGTAGAAATTCTCTGTGCTGTCAAACAAATCTCCGCCCTGTAATACCCTATCGCCAAATTTTTGAATGTCCCTGTTTCTAACTCTTTTTAGCCTGATTTCTTCTTTGACTTCTATAAAAACAAGATATTTTAAATGTAAAATGAAGTCATCTCCATATTCACCTTTTACTGAGGAGAGAACAAAATCTGGGTGCTTTTTTATCTTGTTTAATAGTATCTCAGTAGCTTCTTCGTGTGAGCGTAACGATGTGTAATCATTTTTTTGGGTGAAAAATAAATCCTCGCTATCTATAAAATGAAAGCCCAGTTTTTCGGCTAAAGCTTTTCCTAAAGTGCTTTTACCAGAACCGTTTAGACCGCATATTAAAATTCCTGTGCCGGTAGCCCTGTTTTGCTCTGCAAATTTCATGTTTCCGCAAATCGTATATGTTTTCATAGTAATCTCTCCGTTTTTATTGTGCTAAATAAAAGTCTAATGCTGCACTGATAGTAGAATAGCATGTTATCAAAAGACTTTCAATGCGCAGCACTTAAATGAAATGAAAATGGGCAAGATTTTTAGGTGATTGCCAAAAACCTTGCCTTTTCAGATTGCTGTTTTTTTGCTTAATTTTGTGTATGATTTTCACTTTGTTCAACAAGTGATTGCTTGTCACTGGAGGGAAGTTTAAACACGGATACAAGATTTGAAAGACTGCTAGCTTGACTAGAAAGTTGTGAGCCAGTAATCGTGCTTTCTTGGCTTAAAATAGCATTGGACTGTGTAACATCAGAAATTTGAGTAACACTATCTTTAATTTGTTCTATAGTACGAGATTGTTTATCGGTGCTATCTGCTATGTTCGTTATTAAGGTCTCACAATCTTGAACCTCAACAACAGTTTGGTCTAGTCCATATTCGGCTTGCTTTGCAAGTGCAACACCCTTTTCAATTGATAGCATAGAAGAACTAATAAGATTTGCAGTATCTTTAGCCGCAATAGAAGATTTATTTGCAAGGTTGCGAACTTCGTCAGCGACAACAGCAAAACCTTTACCTGCCGTACCCGCACGAGCAGCCTCAACAGCAGCATTTAAAGCTAAAATATTAGTTTGGAATGCAATATCTTCAATTGTTTTAATAATTTTGCTGATTTCGTTTGATTTAACTGCAATTTCATTCATCGCCAACATAAGCTCATGCATTTGATGATTGTTTGTATTAATGCCATTAGCAATTTTAGTAGCCATCAAACCGGCATTAGCTCCGTTTTGAGCAGTAGTATTAATAAATTCTGAGATTTCACGCATAGAAGCCAATAGTTCTTCAACAGAACTTGCCTGTTGTTCATTTCCTTGAGCAATTGTGGAAACAGCAGTGGACATTGTTACAGAAACATCAGACATTTCACATGCGGAAGATTTAATGCCAGACATTGTATTGCCAATTTGCACTATGATTTTTTCAAAGCTAGTCCTAATGCTGTTAAGACTGCCTACATATAAATCATTTCCTGAAACGTCCAAGTCAAAATTGCCATTACTCATAGCGAACAATAAGCTCTCAATTTCACAAACAATTTTTGCAAGCGTATCTGACATAGCATTAAAGCTATCTTGAAGATTTCCAATTTCATTATTGGCAGTAATGCTCGTTCTGGTATCGAAATTACCATTTGCAATATTATTTGCCATTAAATTGAGCTGTGAAAGCGGAGCAAGTGAACGTCTTACAACAATTATCGATACAATTAAAATAATTATCATACAACCAATAGAAGAAAAAATAAGTATTGCAGCCATAGTTGCAGTGTCCAAGTTCATTTCAGCTGTAGAAATTCCACTCACTGACCACCAAGTAGTATCCATTAATGTAAGTGGATAATAGAAATTTGTGTTATCGCCGATTGACATAGAAAATGGTACGTTTGATGATATTTGAGATTGCAAGGCTTGTAGTTGTGATGAATTTTCTAAATTATCAAAATGTGATTTGCCTAAATAGTTATCGCTAGTTGTATCATTTACAAAAGCTCCACTTTGAGTGAATATACTAGAAAATGTAGTGTTAAAGTCTGAATTATCGTTGACTTGTTGAGTAAATGCAGAAGTTACAACATCTGTAACAATAACACCAATACTTTCATTTCCAGCTACGATAGGTGTGCAAACAGTAACAATGATTTTGCCAGCATTTGCAGTGGAAACATAAGGCTCTGTTATATATATTTCTTTAGTTTGCATTGGGACAAAGTAATAGTCAGCTTCAAAATAATCTGTAGTATAAGCAACGTCAAAGCTTCCTTCCTGTGCGGCGCTTTCTGTCACAAAAACTGCATAATTTTCAAAATTACCAAAAGCGCCTGGTGCAAAAAGCACACCCATGCCAACAATTGCATCATTATTTTTAGTGGCAGAAGAAAATGTTTCAAAAAGATAATTTTCAGTGTTGTAAAGCGATAAGTTCAGTTTATAATTATTAAAAATTTGGCTTGAGAAAATCATATCGTCTTCATCAGATTCTTTTAAAAAATCGTCGTAATGCGAGACGGTGTAATCTGTTGCATTTGCGTTAGTAAACAGTGCACCATCAATAATTGACTGAGCTGACTTTGCGTTAGACTGAGCAATAACAAATAATTCATTAGTAGTTTTTGAATTAAACATCGATTGTAAGGTTGCTGTAGAAGATATTAAAAAAATCGAGAATACTATAACTAGCGAAATAGCAAGATAAATAGCGATTTTTGTTGAAATACTCATGAATTTAGTATTTTTCATTTTATTACCCTCTTCCGTTTTCCAAATTGTTGTATTTAATGAAAGTAGCACATCTTGCAGTGTTATATATAACAATGATTTATGTTACTACCTTACAGTGTTAAAAGCTTGATTTATAGCTTTAGTATACACGCATTTTGTCTAGGTGTAAAGGGAAAAAATAAATTTTCGATTTGTTCTTTATGGTGGTAGATGTGTTTGTACTTTTCGTCCAGATATACTCTATATCCTAATTCGCCAAGTGACATACACTCGAGCAAGTATGGACAAGTGGCTTCTGTGCAACCAACTTTTTTTGTGTAGTGGGAGCAATAAG
>CAYJJB010000117.1:0-4019 GCA_964370405.1 uncultured Eubacteriales bacterium
ATCAAAAAAATTTTCCAAAGCCTTGTCCTCCTCTCCCTTTTTAATATTTATATTAAATTGATGAGAGATTTAGAACAAAGAATTTAATTGCGTATTTGACATTATTTATGTTATAATTAATGCATAAAACAAAAGGGGGAATTTATAATCATGCAAGGATATAATGTAATTGTCGTTTATAACGAAAGTTCCGATAAACTTTTGATGTGCAAAAGAAAAAAGAACCCATATTTGGGGCTCTCAAATCTTGTAGGCGGTAAAATTGAGGTGGGCGAAGACAGCGAAAAAGCGGCATACAGAGAACTTTTTGAAGAAACCTCAATTTCTTCAAACGATATTACACTTACACATTTAATGGACTTCACATATTATCTTGAGGGCTGCTATGTGGAGGTGTATGCAGGAAAGCTCAATAAAACCCTTACTGTTTCGGGTGACGAAAACGATTTATACTGGTCAGACCTCGACTGCGATTTTTTCGACATGTCAAAATACGCAGGTGAGGGAAACATAGGACATATAATTGAACATGTAATAATGTATAAAGACAAAGTGCTTATTTAATAGTTGAGAGTTGAAAGTTTAGCGTTGAAAATTGATTAATAAATGACTTAGGAGGGCGTGGAAGCCCTCCTTTGATTTTGTCAAAATATAATCAAAAAATGCGAAGCATTTCACCACAACTCTCAACTCTCAACTCTCAACTACAAATTATCAACTAGAAAGAAAAGCTTTCTCTATCTCTGCTACAACTATCGGCACTATCGAAAGGCCTATTACTATGCCCCATGAGTGAAGTGATAGGGCTACTGTTTTAAATGCCACTGAAAGCGGTGGGAATACTATTACGGCTACAAGCATAAGTGTACACAAAATTGCGCTTCTAAATAGCCAAGGGTTTCGTCTTCTTTGGGGTGAAAAAATGCTGTTCGTGTCCGACACATTGAAGCTGTGCATTATTTGCGACAAACAAAGCACTGCAAAACACATAGTTCTTCCTATAACTGGGTCTGAGGGGTTTATATCAAAGAAATTTCTGCCTATTAAAAACGCTACTAGGGAAATTATGCCTATCAGTGCGCCTTCAAGTATCATAGAAATACACATATCTTTTGAGAAAATACCCTTTTTACCCTCTTCAAAAGTGCCATTCATTATATTTTTTTCAGATTTTCCAGAGCCTAGTGCAAGGGCTGGGAAAGAATCTGTCACCAAATTCACCCATAGAATTTGGGTGGCAATAAGCGGTATTGGCAGGTTTAGTAAAAACGCAGAGAAAATCACCAAAATTTCTCCTATATTACAGGACATTAAAAAGTGTATGGTTTTTTTAATGTTTAAGAATATTCCCCTGCCCTCTTTTACGGCTTCTACTATGGTTGCAAAATTATCATCAGTCAGTACCATATCCGCCGCCGATTTTGCCACTTCTGTTCCGTTTTTACCCATAGCACAGCCAATATCTGCCGCCTTTAGGGCAGGCGCGTCATTTATTCCGTCGCCTGTCATTGCTATGGTTTGATTATGGTACTGAAACGCCCTTACTATTTTCACTTTATCTTCGGGCGATACTCTTGCAAAAACTCTGTATTTATGTATATTTCTTGCAAACTCTTCGTCTGAAAACCTTGAAAATTCAGCGGCGCTTATAGCCTTTGAGTCATCTTCAAAAATACCTATACGCTTTGCAATAGCTATAGCAGTAGGCATTTGATCCCCTGTAATCATAACAGGGACTATGCCTGCTTTTTTGCACATTTCCACAGCTTTTTTCGCTTCTTTTCTTGGCGGATCTTCAAGTCCTATAAGTCCACAAAATGTAAGGCCACTCTCAATTTCGTCATCACTTATATCTATATCATCAATTTCTTTCTTTGCAACTGCAATAACCCTTAAAGATGCATCTGCCATTGCTTTATTTATTTTTTCTAGTTTATTTTTATGCACCGCTGTCATGGGAGTTACATTTCCATTATAAAGTACATTTGTGCATTTTTTAAGAATATAATCGGGTGCCCCTTTAGTTATTACTAAATATCCATCACCGCTCATATGAACTGTACTCATCATTTTACGAAGAGAAGTGAAGGGTATTTCACCAATTTTCGGAAACTGGCTGTCAAAATCTTTTTTCTCAGTTTCAAACGCCCTTACTATCGCTACTTCTGTTGGCATACCCTGAAACTGTCCGTTTGCATTTTCTTCTACATTACTACATAGACTTGCAAGCCCCAAAACTAATCTTTTCTCCTCAGAGCTACCCTCGCTTTTTGATGAAAGACAATTAATTTGAGCAACTGTCATCTTATTTTCGGTCAAGGTTCCTGTTTTATCAGAACATATAACACGTACCGAACCTAATGTTTCAACAGCAGGCAATTTTCTCACTATCGCCTTTTTTGTTGCCATTCTTCTTACACCCAACGATAAAACTATTGTAACCACTGCCGTTAAACCCTCTGGAATTGCGGCCACTGCAAGGCTTATCGCTATCATCATCATCTCAATTATTTCTATGCCTTTAATTAAACCTAACACAAAAATTACAGCACAAATTAGCATTACTGCAAGCCCTAAAATTTTTCCTGCCTGATTTAACTTTTTTTGAAGCGGAGTTTCAGGCGATTTTTCATTTTCAAGCATTCCTGCAATTTTACCTATTTGCGTGTTCATTCCACATGCTGTGGCTATTCCTCGCCCATAGCCTGAGGTGACAAATGAGCCACTAAAGAGCATATTTTTTCGCTCAGCAAGCACCGCATTCTTTGGATATATCTCATTTGCAGTTTTGTATACAGGCAATGATTCACCTGTAAGAGAAGATTCCTCACAAGAAAGCTCTGTGCTGTCTATTACTCGTATGTCGCAGGGTACAACGTCGCCTGCCTTAATAATTACGATATCACCCTCAACTAACAGCCTACTGTCTATACTTATCTTTTTACCATCTCTTATTACAAGTGCTGTAGGCGAAGTAATGTTTTTTAGCGCCTGTATAGCTTTTTCAGCCTTACTTTCTTGAACAGCGCCTATAATTCCATTACAAACCACAATTGATACTATTATTATGAAATCAAAATACTCTCCCTCTCCGCTTAAGTACGATACTGCAAATGATACCCCTGCCGAAATAAGCAAGATAATTATCATAAAATCCTTAAACTGGGCAAAAAATTTCATTAATAAATTTTTTCTACTTCCTTCTTTTATCTCATTTTTTCCGTTGCTACTTAGGCGTTTTTCGGCCTCTTTATGTGTAAGTCCCATGCTTTCATTTGTTGAAAGTGTGTCTATGCATTCTTTTATAGCACTGCTGTGAAATTCCATACCATAATCCTTTCAAGCTTTTATTCATAAATAGATATGACAGTTTTGTCTTTTATATGATAAACTAAAGCTTGCATGGACTAAATAAATATGTTAGCATAGTAATATTAATTTTAAAGGAGCTATAATGAACATCTTTGATCAAAGCATAATTAACTTTATAACACAGCATTTTCACAATGCTTTCACAGACACTATTTTTCTATACATAACTTATCTTGGAGAAGCGGGCTTTATTTGGATTTTACTATCGCTTATTATGCTAATAAGTAAAAAATATAGAATTTATGGCTTTTTGTCACTTATGGCTCTACTTTTTACTTTCTTAATAGGAGAGCTTGCACTTAAGCACCTTATTGCACGAGAACGCCCTTTTATAGCAGACCCAAATATCACTCTTCTCATGCATCCACCCTCAGGTTTTTCATTCCCATCAGGGCACAGTGGCTCTTCTTTTACTGCTGCAACAATTTTCTATTTTACTAATAAAAAATTTGGAATTTGCGCATATATACTTGCTTTTTTAATAGCATTTTCAAGAATTTTTTTACATGCACATTATCCAACAGATGTAATATGTGGCGCATTACTTGGAATAATTGTAGCGAGTATCGTAATTTTTATTTATAAGAAAAAATTTAGAAAAATTCAGGGTACATAACTCTAAAAACTATATAATAAAAAAACAGCCC
>CAYJJB010000118.1:0-3933 GCA_964370405.1 uncultured Eubacteriales bacterium
ATTATATTTCTGAGAGCTTTGACTATGTAATGGTAATAAATCCGTATGGCTATGCAGTTGGAAGTGACGGAAATGTTGGCGATGCTTTTAATGAAGAGTATTTTCAAAATGCTATGAGTGGCGAAACTACAATAAGCGATTTGATTGCTACTGATCAAGACGGAATTTGCACTATAGTTATCTCAACGCCTATGATTGCAAACGGTGAGATTCGTGGAGTTTTGGCAGGACTTAATTATGTTGACACACTTAATGATATTTTTGGAAATCCCATTGATGGAATTTTTGCAAATCTTTTGATTGATAGCAACGGAAATATAATCTCAAACGGTGTTGATAATACATATTTTACTCCGCCCGAAAATGCGTTTGACGTTATAGCTGACTTCAATTTAGTAGATTATGATCAGTTTGACTTGCTTAAATCAGATATTGCAAACGTAAGCGGTGGAGAGAAAAAAATTGAGTTTAATGGAGAATTGTACCGATTAATTTATACACCAGTTGGAGTAAAAGATTGGTCCATAATGTCTATTGTCCCTGATACAATTATTCAGTCAACCACAAACCATATTATAATTGTAAGTACAATTGTTTCTTCATCTTTGGTATTAATTATACTTCTGTTTGCCTATTTAATTGGGGTAACTCGACGTAAAAACCTTAAAAATCTTGAAGAGATTGCTTATGTTACACCACTTACAAAATTAAACACTTTGGTGAAATTTAAGCTAGATGCCCCTAATTTTATTAATGAGCATAGCACGAAAAAGTTTTTGCTTATAAAATTTGATATAGAAAACTTTAGGCTAGTCAATGAAACGCTTAGTGTTTTAGAAGGTGATAAAGTACTAAAAAGCATGGCCGATGCTGTAAAATCAGAAACAAAGTATGCTTCACTGTCTTCACATATATACAATGATGAATTTTTGACTTTAATTGCGTATTCAAAAGACGAAGCAGATAACTGGTATGATGATTATAAATGTAGATTATATGAAAATTTAGGCGAAAACTTCATATATAACTTGCGAATAGTTTCAGGATATTATTATCTAAACGATAGTGATTTACTTGATATTCAGGCTTGTATTGAAAAAGTAAACATTGCTCACCATAACGCAAAAGAAGAAAAACTGCACATTAGTGTTTTCACAAACGAATATTTAAGTGATGCGATAAAAGCAAAAGAAATAGAAAACACTATGGAAAAAGCGCTTTTAGATGGCGAATTCAAAATGGTTTTGCAACCTGAGTTAGGTTTAGCCTCTGGTGAAATGGTTGCAGCAGAAGCACTTGTAAGATGGATAAGTCCTTCCTCAGGATTTAGAGCTCCAAATGATTTTATTCCACTGTTTGAAAAAAATGGTTTTATATTAAAACTTGATATGTACATGTTTGAAAAAGCCTGCAATTTCTTGAATTTGTGGAAAAAAGAGGGCAGAAAACCTTTTGTTATATCCGTTAATTTTTCAAGAAAAAATTTGTATTCTGCAGATTTTGTTCCAAAACTGACGGCTATATGCAAAAAATATGATGTTGACCCCAAATATTTGGGAATTGAAATAACCGAAACAAGTATGCTTAGCACCGATTGTGATTTAAATTCCTTTATAAATGATTTACATAAAGAAGGTTTTATGGTCTTTATGGATGACTTCGGCATAGGTTACAGCTCTTTGGGACTTCTGAAAAACACACCGGTTGATGTTTTAAAACTAGACAGAAGCTTTTTCGCCCAGTCACAAACTCGTGAGCGCAGTATAGCTGTTGTAGCCAGCGTAATTAGACTATCTAAAGACTTAAATATAAGAACAGTTGCAGAAGGAATAGAAACTTTAGAGGATTTACTTATATTAAAAGAAATGGACTGTGACATAGTTCAAGGATATTATTACGCCAAACCAATGTCAGAGGATGATTTTAAAGCATTTTGCGACAGCGAAGAAAGCATAATGAAATTATAATAAAATCTCATTATCATTCCTTAAGCGCAAATGCAACCGACTGTATTATGTGTGGAAAATGCGAAAAAAACTGTCCGTTTGAAGTTGAAATTAGAGAGAACATGAAACAGGCAAAAGAAATATTTGGATAAGAAAAATGCTGTGGCAATTTGTCACAGCATTTATTTTAATAGCACAAACTCATTTTTATTATAATCAATCAGCCCATCTTTTTTCATTTTTGAAAGCTCGTTTGACAATGCACTTCTATCAGCGCATAAAAAGTTTGCAAGGTCTTCCCTTTTCATTGATATAGAAAATCGCTTTTGTCCCATGCTCTCATAGTGAAAATATGTTAGTATTTTATCTCTTAATGACTTTTTAGAAATTATATCTATTCTTCTGTTAAGATATAGGCTTTTATTTGCAATCACATTTAGCATATTAGAAATTAGTTTTTGGTGAAAAACACATGACGAGCTACAACTTGTAATTATTTTTCGATAATCAAAAAATAATACCCTGCTTTTTGATGCAGAAATTATAGACACGGGACTTTTAAAAACTCCTGCACAGGCAAACACTTCAGCAAAAATATCACCCTCTGGTATTTTTGCAATAATTGCCTCATTGCCGTCGTAATCGCTCTTAATTATTTTCACAGAGCCTTCAAGCACTGCGCCCACAAAGTTTATGCCCTCGCCCTCATTCAATATAACTTCGTTTTTGCCATAACTTTTCTCAATGGTGCTAAGGCAAGCAAGCATTGAATTGAAGTCTTTTTCCAAAATACCATTAAAAAGTCTATTTTCCAAAATTTTATTATAATTATTTTGCATAAACCCTCCTTTTGTTGTTTAGACAACAGAAATTTTGTTTTAATTATATTATGATTAAGTCAAATTAGTCAATAATAAATTAAATGAAATTAAGGAGATCTGTATAATGAGTAAAAAAGTAATTAAAATTGATGAAGAAAAATGCGTGGGTTGCGGACTTTGTGCAGGAGCTTGCAAGCAAAGCGCTATTGAAATGATAGACGGAAAAGCAAAAGTAACTCGTGAAGATTATTGTGACGGAATAGGAAACTGCCTTCCCGTATGTCCTGTAAATGCAATTAGTTTTTCAGATAAAGATATTTCAACAAAAAATGAAAAGCCACTGCCTTGTGGCTGTCCGGGTAGTAATTCAAAAGAGCTAAAACCAAAAGAGCAGCTTACAAATAATTATGCTGCTACACCACTGTCAGCACTTAGACAGTGGCCTGTACAGATAAAACTTGTGCCTGAAAATGCAGCTTATTTTAATAATGCGCATCTTTTAATTGCGGCAGACTGCTCGGCTTATGCCTATGCAAATTTTCATAATGAATTTATGAAAAATAAGGTAACTTTAATTGGCTGCCCCAAACTTGACGAGGGTGATTACACTGATAAGCTAACAAAAATTATAGCAATTAACAATATAAAAAGCGTTACGGTAGTTCGTATGGAAGTTCCATGCTGTGGCGGAATAGAAAATGCCACCGTAAATGCACTTAAAGCAAGTGGGAAATTTATACCTTGGCAAGTTGTAACTATTTCTACAGATGGTATAGTTTTAGATATTTAGTAAACACTAAGTCGCCAAAAGAAGATTTGGAAAAAATTTTAACTCAAGCATCTTAGTGACAGGCATGATTAAAATATTTTAGATATAATGGCAAAAAATCCAACCAGTTTATTTGGTTGGATTTTTTTTATTAGTTTACAAGTAATATTGAATTATTTTTTATCAGATAAAGTGCTTTTAATTGCTTTGTAAATTACTCCTGTTTTTTCTGTTCCAAATTCTTTAACCAAGGCGTTATTTATACCTTGCTTAGTTTTGTATTTGTTAATTATGGTTGTAATTTTAGAAATGTTAACATCGGCTTGCGAAAGTGTTTTTTCAATATCAGGGCTTAATTTCTTTTTAGTAGCAGTTTTTGTTGGAGCGGGTTTATTTT
>CAYJJB010000119.1:0-3840 GCA_964370405.1 uncultured Eubacteriales bacterium
TTATGGGGTAAAATGCTAAATGTTGAAAAAGCAAGACTTGATAAAGTTTATGGCAATGAAAAACTCATACCTGTTGTAACGGCACTTGGATGTGGTTTAGGTGAAGATTTAGACCTTGAAAAACTAAGGTACGGCAAAGTAATAATTATGGCCGATGCGGACGTTGACGGATCGCACATTAGAACTCTGCTTTTAACTTTCTTTTATAGATTTATGAAACCACTTGTTGAAGCTGGACACATATTTATAGCTCAGCCACCACTTTACAGAGTGACAAAAAGCAAAAGGCACCACTATGCATACAGTGATGAGCAAAGGGATTCTATACTTTCAGAGCTTGGCACAGGTTGCGATATTCAGCGTTACAAAGGTCTTGGTGAAATGGACGCAGAGCAACTTTGGGAAACCACAATGGACCCTGAAAAAAGGACTATTTTAAGAGTAGAAGTAGAAGACGCCGCCCTTGCTGATGAAGTATTTACAGTTTTAATGGGAGATAAAGTAGAACCCAGAAGAAACTTTATAGAAAAAAACGCAAAGTACGCACAAAACTTGGACGTATAAAATTAACGGAGTTAGTTTTATACTTAGTTGATAGTGGATAATGGATAGTTGATAGTGGTGGTGGAAAATGCAAAGCATTTTCTTATATTAAAAACACGACAGAGTCGTGAACCTTAACTCTCAACTATCAACTCTAAACTCTCAACTAATAAAGAAAGGATGACTTAATTTATGGATAAAATGGAGCTGCTTAATACGGGCAAAATTATAGATGTTCATCTGGAAAGCGAAATGAAAAAATCTTTCCTTGAATATTCTATGTCTGTTATAGTACAGCGTGCTTTGCCTGATGTAAGAGATGGCTTAAAGCCTGTTCACAGAAGAATACTTTATACCATGTATGAAAATACGCTTTGGCCTGAAAAACCATATAGAAAATGCGCCGATACCGTTGGTACGGTTCTTGGTAGGTACCACCCACATGGTGATGCCTCGGTTTATGATGCACTTGTAAGACTTGCACAGGATTTCTCTATGAGATATATGCTGGTTGACGGCCATGGTAACTTTGGTTCTATAGACGGTGACCCACCTGCGGCTTATAGGTATACTGAAGCAAAAATGAATAAGCTTTCTGTTGAAATGCTTAAGGATATAGAAAAAAATACAGTTGATTTTAGACCAAACTATGACGATAGACTTGAAGAGCCTACGGTTTTGCCATGTCACTATCCTAACCTTTTGGTAAATGGTTCAACTGGTATTGCCGTTGGTATGGCGACAAACATTCCTCCTCATAATTTACGTGAAGTAGTTGATGGCGTTGTTTGTCTTATAGATAATCCTGAGGCTACTTTGGATGAACTTATGGAGCACATAAAGGGACCAGACTTCCCAACTGGCGGTATAGTTATGGGTCGTGCAGGCATTAGAGCTGCCTACTCAACAGGTAGAGGCAGAGTTTTAGTGCGTGCAAGGGCAGAAATTGTTGAAGACCAAAAGGGAAGAAACAAGATTATTGTGTCTGAACTTCCTTATCAAGTTAACAAAGCAAGACTTATTGAAAATATAGCAGACCTTGTAAAAGACAAAAGACTTGAGGGTATTTCAAATATTGATGACCACTCAGACAGAAACGGTATGCATATCGTAATAGATTTAAAAAGAGATGCCGCACCGCAAATAGTTTTAAATAAACTTTATGCCTACACTCAAATGCAAACTACATTTGGTGTAATTATGCTTGCAATTGTAAATGGCGAGCCTAAGACTTTAAATTTACACTCAATCATAGGTGAGTACATAAAATTCCAAGGCGAGGTCATCACAAGGCGTACAGAATTTGACCTTAAAAAAGCTAAGGAAAGGGCTCATATTTTAGACGGACTTATGATAGCGCTTGACTTTATAGACGAGGTTATCAAGATTTTAAGAAGTTCTAAGTCTATTCCAGAGGGTAAACAAGCCCTTATGGACAGGTTTGGTCTTGATGATATTCAGGCTCAGGCTATAGTACAAATGCGTTTAGGACAACTTACAGGTTTAGAAAGAGTTAAACTTGAGGAAGAGCTTGAAGCGCTAAGAATAAAAATTGCAGATCTTAATGACATACTCTCTAGTGAGGGCAGAAGACTTGCTATTATTAAAGACGAAGCAATTTATATGAAAAATAAATTTGGCGACGATAGAAGAACAGAAATTTCAGCAATTTTTGGTGAAGTGGATATTGAAGACTTAATTCCTGTTGAAGAATGTGTTTTAACTCTTACAAACTTCGGTTATGTTAAACGCCAAAAAGTGGATAATTATCAAATTCAGCGCCGTGGTGGCAAGGGTGTAAGCGCAATGAATAGACGTGATGAAGACGTTGCGACTGAGCTGTTTATTATAAATAGCCATGACTATGTAATGTTCTTTACAAATATGGGCAGGGTGTATAAGCTTAAATGTTATGAAATACCAGAGGGCTCACGCACTAGCCGTGGCATGAATATCAATAATTTACTTCCACTTTTACCAGATGAAAAAGTTACTTCTATGATAAAAACCACAGAGTTTGACGAAGAGCATTTCCTCATTATGGTAACAAAAAAAGGCATAATTAAAAGAACTAACCTATCTTCTTATAAAAACATAAGAAAAGGCGGATTGATTGCCATTGATTTAGACGAGGACGACGTACTTTCTTGGGTTAGAATTACAAATGGTAATAATCAGCTTTTACTTGCAACAAGAATGGGTATGGCAATTAAGTTTGATGAAAACAATGTGCGTGCCGTTGGAAGAAAAGCTAGGGGAGTTAAGGCTATAAACCTAAAAGAGGGTGACAACATAGTAGGTATGTCGGTAATACGTGACAATGCCTATGTGCTAACAGTGTCTGAAACAGGTTATGGCAGACTTTCAAATATATCTGACTACAGGCTTCAAAAAAGAGGCGGTAAGGGTCTACTTAATTATCATGTTAATAAATATGGCATGATAGCCGCAATTAAAGTTGTGGACATTGAAGACGATATTATACTAATTTCTGAAAATGGAATAGTTATAAGAATTACAGCAGAATCTATTAGACTTTGTGCAAGACCCAGTAAAGGCGTGCGTGTTATGAGAATTGAAGAGGGCAACCGTGTAGTTACCCTTGCAAGAGCACCGCATGACGAAGAGGAAGAAATTGCCGAGGTAGAAGACGACGGAACAGCTGATGAAGTTGATGAAAATGTACCTGACATCGTAGAAGAAGATGAAGAAATAGTAGATGATGACACAGAAGAAGCTAATGAAATTGAAGAAAATGATGACGAAATAGAAGAATGAGGATGATACGGTGGATCAAAGTAAGATTAGAAATTTTAGCATAATTGCCCATATAGACCACGGTAAAAGCACACTTGCCGACAGGATTTTGGAGCAAACCAAGTCTGTAGATTTGAGAAACATGGAAAACCAGCTTCTCGATAATATGGACTTAGAGCGTGAAAGAGGAATTACCATAAAGGCAAGAGCCGTTACCATAAACTATTTGGCGGACGACGGTGAAATTTATACATTTAACCTTATAGACACACCGGGACATGTTGACTTTAACTATGAGGTGTCACGCTCACTTGCCGCCTGTGAAGGTGCAGTGCTTGTGGTTGATGCCTCACAAGGAATAGAGGCGCAAACATTAGCTAACACTTACCTTGCGATAGATGCAGGGCTTGAGGTTGTGCCGGTACTAAATAAGATAGATTTAATAAGTGCCGACCCTGAAAAGGTTGCAAACGAGGTTGAGGATATAATTGGAATACCTGCAATGGATGCACCAAGAATTTCCGCAAAGACAGGAATTAA
>CAYJJB010000120.1:0-3787 GCA_964370405.1 uncultured Eubacteriales bacterium
TCAAAAAAGTCTCGCTTTTTTGTGCACGATGGCAGACTGTCCAAAAATCTGCAAGACAAGGAACAAATTTTTGCTAATAACCGAGTAATACAAGAGTATATGAGGGAAATTTGCAAGTGTTTGTGACGCAGGAAGCAACAAAAATGAGCCAAGCTGGCTCATTTTTTGCGTTTGCGGGTTTTAGGGCAGTCTGAGTCGCTCTATCGAGAGCGACTTTTTCTATATTTTCTGATAAATTGATGGTTCATTATATTTATATTTAATAAGCTTTTTGTCAAGTACTTCTGAGTGGCTAGTAAAGAAAAAACCACCTGGGTTTGTTACATTATAAAATTTATTTACCAAATTAAGTGAAGTATCTCTGTCAAAATATATCATAACATTTCGGCAAAAAATAACGTCAAATTTAGAATTTTGATTAAAATTATTCATCAAATTTTGCGGTTTAAACTCAACAGATTTTAGTATATAATCAGATACTTTATGTTTATCAATTCCAACATTTTTAAAGTATTCCATCTGCCAAGTTGCCGGCAATGAATTAATCTCAGCGGTGGAAAAAATACCTTTAGATGCTTTTTTAAGCACTTCATTTGATATGTCACTTGCTATTATTTTAAAATTAAATAATTTCTTTTTTGGACTAAAATATTTATCTATACACATAGCCATAGTGTATGCTTCTTGACCGCCTGAGCAACCAGCACTCCAAATTCTTACATTATATTTATCATTTGCCTCAAAGTAAGGTAACACCTTTTTTGTTAAATAATCAAAATGTTGAAACTCTCGACCAAAAAAAGAATAATTGGTAGTAATTTTATTTAAAAATTCCTCAACGATGATAGAATTTAAATTGAATTTAAGGTAATTTAAAAGCTGGGTAAAATTTTTATACCCGTATTTTATCAACAGGCCTGACAGTCTGCCTTCTATAAGTGCTTTTTTAGAATTTAAATCCAGTCCGAAATTCTTTTTAACAAAAATTAATAATTCTGAAAACTCGATATCTGTCATTTTAATTATAAACGGCAATGTCAACCCCCCTTTTTAATTTTAAATAATACTAAATGCGAACTGCATCTATGTCATCATCAAAAAATTTATTAAAATCTAAATTTAACACAAGTCCCATCTCAGTATCAAAAACTGACGATAAATATCTTTTACAAAAATCTAGATTTTTAGGTGGTGTGCTAACTTGTGAATTTCTTATTGTAGACACTTCACAAACAGAGTCCACCACTATGCCGATATTCATATTATCAACCTCTAAAATAACAATGCAAGTCCTAGCATCAAATATTTTTGGTGCCAGACCAAACTTAACTCTTGCATCAACAACAGGTATAACTTTACCACGCAGATTTACTGCACCCCTAACATAAGGTGCAACACAAGGTATCTTTGTAACGTTTTGTATCTGAATTATTTCTAAAACAAAAGATAGTTTTACAGAGTACAATAGATCTCCGATATAAAAAATTAAATATCTGCCACTGTCTTCATCTTCTGTATAATTAACTGCATTAACTTGTTCGTTCACTTTGTCGCCTCCTTAATTATTAGAAAGTAAATTATTTGTATCAATGATTAAACTAATGCTGCCATCACCTAAAATACTACATCCAGAAAGACCTTTTTCTTTTAGATTATAGCGATTAAAGAAAGGGGAGAAAGGTTTTACAACCACTTGATATTCACCTAGCAAGGAGTCTGCAAATATACACGAGTTCATATTTGCACCCTCTACCTGAATAAATATTCCATCCATTACGTCCTCTATAGTAGATTCATAATTGAAAATATTGTGAAGTCGCATTACAGGGAAGCATTCGCCTCTAATCATTATCATTTCTGATCCATCAGCATTTTGTGTTATTTGATTTTTATCTGTAATTTTAAAACACTGTTTAATAGCAGCAATTGGCACGGTGAAAATTGTTTCACCAACAGATATATTCATACCATCAACAATTGCAAGTGTCAGTGGGATTTTAATTGTAAAGCTTGTACCCTTTGACAGTTTACTATCTATTGAAATCGAACCACCTATTTGCTCTATATTTTTTCTTACAACATCCATTCCAACGCCTCTACCTGAAAACTCTGTAACTTCGGTATTAGTTGAAAATCCTGCTGTCATAATTAGACCAAATGCTTCTTTTTCTGTATATTCAGACTCTGGTTTAGTAAGTATGCCATTTTTTGCAGCCTTTGATAAAAGCGCCTTTGCATTAAGACCTTTACCGTCATCTTCAATGTAAATGTGAATTTCGCCACCTACATTCTTAGCAGAAAGTGAAACCGTACCCATTTCAGGCTTTCCAGCGGAAAGTCTTTCCTGTGGCAGTTCAATTGCGTGATCCATTGAGTTTCGTATCATATGCATTAATGGGTCTACTATTAAATCTGATATAGTCTTATCAATTTCAGTATCGCCACCCGATGTAGAAAGCTGAGCTTTTTTACCTAGTTTTTTAGACATATCACGCACTATACGCTCCATTTTAAGAAAAGTTCCCGATAAAGGTACCATTCGTATAGACATTACTACGTCTTGAAGCTCATCTGTAAGCTTTCTGAGTTCTCTTATTGACTTTGAAAAATTATCAAGTTTTAGTCCTTTTAAATCAGGGTTTCTTACAACCATAGATTCAGCCGTAACAAGTTCACCAACTAAATCCATTAAATGGTCAAGTTTTTCCTGTTTAACACTGATAAGGCTTTGCTTTGTATTAGCTGGTTTTTGAGCAATTATATTGCCTGTTGCAGGGCCCACTTTGGCAGTGTCCAAATTATTTGATGTACTTGCATCACTTGGCGCTCCAGCTTCACTGCTTACTTTAGTTTCTTCTTCTTCGTCTTCAAGTATTTCATAAGATTTAATATTTAAAAATTCTTCTATATTAGATATTAACTCCTCATTAGTATCTGCCATAGGTTTACACATAAGAAGTAAGCCATTTTCAATTATATAAGCACTTGAAGACGAGTCATTTTCTGGCTCTGCCGGAACAGACAATACTTTGTCACAACAGGTTAAGAGTTGATTTTTAAGCATGTATGCACGCATGTTTTCCATTTGGCAATCATCTTCAAAAAATACTTTTATTTTAACTAAACCTTTAGTGTCCTCAGCGCTTGCCACAGTATCAGCAGCAGTACCTTCTTCAACAGCTTCTTCGCCGTTTAATTTTTTTGATAAAAACCTTAATGCATTTTCAAGCTCCGAAAAATCTGTAGGTTCAAATTCAGTAGAATTTCTAATTACATCTATTTCAGCTTTTAATGAGTCTGAACCTGCCAAAAGAAGGTCAAAAAGCTCATCAAACACTAGATTAAGCTTATCTGGGTCATCTCTTAAAACAAAGAATACGTCTTCCATTGCATGAGAGAGTGTGGAAATTGCGTCAAAATCCATCATAGCAGCAGAACCTTTAATTGTATGGGTTATCCTAAAAATATTATTAATATTATCGTTAGTTAAATTTTTAGAACGTTCTGACTCAAGTAAAATTTCATCAAGTTGCTCTAACATAGTTTCAGTTTCATAAATAAATGTTTCAAGCATAGCTTCCATGCCGGGAGTTACAGTTTGCATAAAGTGCACCGTCCTTATCTGTATACAAATTTATACTTCTCTAACTACTATTATCGCATTTTTTCAAAAAAACGCAATAGTTTATAAAAAAAATCTTTCATTTTTTTTATTTTATGGTATAACTATAAGTGAGAAAGTCTATTTTTGTATAATAAAATTTAAAAGGATGTAGAAAAATTTGCC
>CAYJJB010000121.1:0-3636 GCA_964370405.1 uncultured Eubacteriales bacterium
TCAGTCATTTGCAAGAATTTGTTCCTTGTCTTTCAGATTTTTAGACAGTCTGGCAGCGTGTACAAAAAAGTAAGACTTTTTTGACACGCTGAAACGAGTCAGCTTGGCTCGTTTTTTTCGCATTATTTTCGCATGTTTAAGTCGTTTACAATGTTTTTAATATCTTTTTGACTTGATATTTGGTGGCGCCTCATTTCAAGTGCTTCTAAAACCTCTGGCGGCAAGTTATCAAAAGTAGAGTCACGCCCTGGCATATCAGATAGCATCATTCCATAAGGCGAGCTGTTTGTTGATGTGTTCCAGTAAAAAGGAAACATAAAAAAATCACCCCCACAAATATCTTTTACAAAAATGCAAAAATAATGTGAGGGAAATTTTGAAATTAAATTACGTCGGCGTCTGTAAGCCATGATAAAAACAGTTTATATATACTTTCAGGATCTTTATAAAAATTCTCTTTAATCAAATTAGCTTGAAGCATATCGGGTGCATAAAGAGTAAATTTAAATAAATCAAAATCTCCACCTGAAATATGGCAGGTTACATTATATCCATTTTTCGTCATTTCAAATTCAACTTTATTCTCTTTTTTAATTTTTGCTTCTGCCAAAAGATTAAATGCAGCCTCGGTTACTTTTTCTCTTACAGTAAATGGCAAAATTTTATCAAGTTGATTTGCAACTTCTAAGCCCTGCTCATTTATCACGCACAAATCACTTTCGTCTATATTTATGTTGCCCATTTTTTTCAAAGAAGATATAGCTTCTTGAATTTCAAAATAATTTGCAAGAGATTTTTCTACCATTATTTTGGTTAAATCATTTATTGAAAGCGGTGCATTTACACTTTTTAGTATATAGCAAACTAAAATTTTAATATCATTTTTTACCCTTAATCCACCAACATCAACACCTGCGCCGAATGCATCGTACTCCATAAGTACCTCCGTTAATTTTTTATATTGTAATTTTACACCCTAAATTAAGGCTTGTAAATAGATTTAGCTCCAAAAATTTATTTTCTTGGTATTTTTGCAATATTTACATTCTAAATTTAATATGATAATATGATTTTATTAAACTATTTTGATTGGAGGATAATTATGAAAAAAATTATAGCTTTAATTTTATTATTTGTATTTACATTTACTGCGTGTCAAGATAATAGTGGTACACAAACTTCATCAGCCAGCGAAAGTAAAAGCGAGACAAGTGACGTGGCAAAAGATGAAAATGAAAGTGCAGAGAGTGAAGTAATAAATGATGAAGCCGAAAGTGCACCAGATTTTATTGGTCGAGTTTTGGGATACTGGCATATGGAGGGCGGCAGTATGCAGTATTTTATACAAGACGACATGACGTATGTAGCGTCCACAATAAATGAGAATGTATATGGTACGTATAGTGTTGATGAAGAAAGTGGTAAAATAACTTTTGTAAATGAAGTAGGTGAAGTTTATGAGGGACTTTATTATGCTGTGCAAGATTATTTAGAAATAGATATTTATGATAATGTGTTTTATCACTCTTTAGAGCCCATAGAATTTATAGGCACTACACAGTCTATTGATGAATTGCTTTTAAGGGACTGGAGAAGTGAAGATGGTGTGTATCATGCAAGGTTTGATAATCAAGGATATTTTGCGATAGAATCTTCCGATAATTTAGTTACAGGAAGTTTTACTATAGATGGATTAAATGTTTACTTAGATTACGACTTTTTAGATGACAGTACAGCTATGTATGATTTTGATAATCATATTTTGACTATAGATGACTTTGGAAAATTTTACTGGATTTATGAGTGATTTTTTTATTGAGCACAGTTTTAAATTGTGCTCAATTTTTATTAAAAAAAATTTAATAATTAGATTGAAAATACTTTCTTAATATGCTATTATAAGTATGACACTGATAAAATGCCGTAAAATGGCATTTTTTAAAAATATTATCAGTTTTATTTATTCATGACAGAATATTGAAAGGAGGTAACTCAATGGGAGCTGTGCCTATTTGGCTGGTCGTTGTAATGGGAATTTCGACAGTTTTTATTTGTCTTGTAGCGCTTATATTTATTATTAAAATATATACGTCTATAATAAAAGCGTTTGTCAAAACTCCTGAGCAAAAACCAACCACCGCTACTCCTACACCGGCAGTAGCTACCGCATCGCCTACAAATGTAACGCCTGTTGCAAACAAAAATCAACTGCTTGCAGTGATTGGTGCGGCGATAGCGGAGGATCTTAAGACTGACATCTCACGCTTGAAAATTCACTCTATATCGCAAATTTCAGGTGGTGCACCAACAAACAAACAAGCGTTGGTAGCAGCAATTGGTAGTGCGATAGCAACAGATATGGGAACGGATGTTTCACATGTCAAAATTCATTCTATAAGAAAAATTTAATTTTACAAGTTGAAAGGAATCTAATTTTATGAGAAAATATAATGTTAATGTTAATGGAACAACTTACGAAGTAGCAGTTGAAGAAGTAGTAGGCGGCAGCGCACCTGTAGCAGCTCCTGCTCCAGTAGCAGCACCAGCACCAGCAGCTCCAGCAGCTGGCGGTACATCAGTAAACAGCCCAATGCCTGGCAACATCATTTCAGTTAATGTAAATGTTGGCGACACAGTGGCTGAAGGACAAGTTATAATGGTTTTAGAAGCTATGAAAATGGAAAATGAAATCGTAGCACCAAAAGCTGGTAAAGTTTCTTCTGTTGCAGTTAATAAAGGCGCAACTGTTGAAAGCGGAGCGCTCCTTTGCGTTATAGCTTAATTTTAATTTAGGATATAATATAAAAAAATAAGGAGTGCAAAACAAATGGAAGCTATTACAAATTTTTTAGAGCAAACCGGTTTTGCTCAAATATCAGAGAATCCCTTAAACCTTGTTATGATAGCTCTGTCATGTTTCTTGCTCTATCTTGCAATTGTCAAAAAATTCGAACCTTTACTCCTACTTCCAATAGCCTTTGGTATGCTTTTAACAAACTTACCAGGTGCTGGACTTTTCCATCCTGAACTTTTTGCAGAAGGACATGTTCACTGGGAACTGTTTGCAGCAGGTGATGGCGTAGGACTTATTGACTATCTATATTTAGGCGTTAAACTTGGAATTTATCCATCACTTATATTCATAGGTGTTGGTGCTATGACAGACTTTGGACCACTAATCGCAAATCCAAAAAGCTTGCTTTTAGGTGCGGCGGCTCAAGTGGGAATTTTTGCAACCTTTATAGGTGCAACACTAATGGGCTTTACTCAAGCAGAGGCAGGCTCTATTGGTATTATCGGTGGCGCAGACGGACCTACAGCTATTTATCTTACAAGCCAACTAGCTCCGCATCTTTTAGGTGCAATTGCGGTTGCGGCGTATTCTTACATGGCGCTGGTTCCTGTTATTCAGCCTCCAATAATGAAAGCTTTGACCTCAAAACAAGAGCGTCAAATTGAAATGAAGCAACTTAGAACAGTTACAAGAACAGAGAAAGTTTTATTCCCTATCATTGTAACAATTTTCGTATCATTAATCTTACCATCAGCAGCTCCACTAATTGGTGCTTTAATGCTTGGTAACCTAATGCGTGAGAGCGGTGTTGTTGAAAGACTTAGCAAGACAGTTCAAAACGA
>CAYJJB010000122.1:0-413 GCA_964370405.1 uncultured Eubacteriales bacterium
CAGAAAAATCACTTAGGAATTTAAACTGAGATTCTTCCGATGTTAGTCTTGCAATTTGGAATTCAAGCAAACTAGATTCTGACGATCTAAAAATGCCTCTACCTTTAAATTTACTTGGAGCCATGCCCTCTGTTCTTCCAACTACAGTTGAATAGTCATCTGGATTATTTAGTTGTAGGCAATATGTCAATTTGAAATTTTGTAACATATTAAATCTAACTGCATTAACACCAGTACAGGTTAAAACAAAATATATTCCATATTTAGTACCTTCACGAGTAAGAAAATTAATTTCACTAAGTTTTTCTTCATACAACTCTGTAAATATGGCGTAATTGTTTATCATTACAACTATATTGGGCATAGTTTTTTCTTGACTATTATTATAGTACAGAAAATCTCCGCCAAATTTA
>CAYJJB010000122.1:423-1642 GCA_964370405.1 uncultured Eubacteriales bacterium
TAGATAAAATATTTTTGCGCTCTTCAATTTCTTTAAATAAGTAATTAATCAGATTATCCACTTTTTCTGTTTGATAGGAAAGTATAACATCTCCTACATGTGGTGCTTTTTTTAAAGAGGTCAAAGTTTCTGAACCAAAATCTAATATATATACATTAACATTTTGAGGTGTATAATTTTTAATTAAAGAGTAACACATTGACTCAATAAACATTGCCTTTCCGTTTCCTGTAGAGCCATACACAATAACATTGCCTTCTTTTGTTATTGGCACGGTTAATAGACCTTGCTTTTGGTTCATTGGGTCATCGTATTCACCTACTATCGGATTAATCACGAAGTCCTTATCAAAACTAGCCTTATATTTTTTCTCTAATTCATCGCTAAACATTATGTCAGACAATGGGTCAAGCCACATTTTCCATCTATGGATTTTTTCATCGCTACTAATTTTGTTTATATATGAAGTTATTATATCAAGCTGTTTTTGCGGATCTTTTATCATCGCAAATCTATCAATGTTGGCCTCTGATATAACTTGTCCGTTTTTATTTATAATTGAAACAGCATCATCTTTATCTTTAATAACCGTTGACGATGGATAATACGGTGCGCCAGCCCACGCCGATTGTCCCATTTCAAATATTTCATTATAGCCTACTTGCAAATAAAATCTACCGGTATCAACAAGTGTTGCTGCATCACTCTTTCCTAGCATCTCCATGCTATCTCCGCTATCTTGAACTTTTAAACACACTTTAAATCTGCTGTTACTGCGAATTTGATCATCTACTACACCGCCAGGTTTTTGCGTTGCAAGTATTAAATGAACGCCCAAGCTTCGCCCTACCCGTGCCGTACTTGTAAGTTCTTGCATAAAATCAGGCTGCTCTTTCTTAAGCTCTGCAAACTCATCCGATATGATTAGCAAATGAGGTAAAGGCTCAGCCACTTTTCCTTCTCTAAAGAGTTTTTGATATTTATATATATCAATATTACTAATGCTGCTCTGTTCTGAAACTTTCCTAAATATTAACTCTCTTCTATGAAGCCCACTTTTCATAGAAATAAGTGATCTTTTTATTCCATTTCCATCTAAATTAGTAATTATACCCGCAGTGTGTGGTATGTTTTCGAATGATTTTGCCATGCCACCGCCTTTATAATCAATGAGTATAAAGGCTACTTCGCAAGGATGATAGTTGACAGCCATTGACAA
>CAYJJB010000122.1:1652-3313 GCA_964370405.1 uncultured Eubacteriales bacterium
TTGGATCGTTATTAATCCAATTATCCAAAATATTTAAATGCTCTGGCATTCCAACTCCAAACATTTCAAAAAACGAATATTTTTTAGGCAGTGTATAATTAAACCCTGTGATGTCAATTTCGGTATTGGCAAGCACCTGTGCTGCTTCATCTATTCCTGAGGTATCATAAATATCCGCTTTGAACTCAAGCGGAGAACTACTTACATAATAAATTAATGTGATTTTATTATAGTGTATATTTATTATATCAATAACTGATGAACATTCATTAGGTAAATCTCCTAAGTTCTAAAACATTGTTCATCTTGAAGTTTACTTTCGCCAATAGCTTTTCTACTTTCAATTATGCTATCAAGCTCGTATGATAAATTTTTAGCTTCATCAGAATTTGTTGCAATATACCTTACTGTTTTCTCATTATTCATAACATGCGGTAGAAATTTAACAAATGAAAAATTGCTATAATCAGATTCATTGCAAATTAACACAAGCTTAACTTCATCATATGAATGTAATGTAGATATTTGCAAAATAATGTTCTTCGCAAATTCCAGTAGCTCATTTTTATTTGCATATACACCGCTTATAAATCTATTCAAAAGAGATAGGCATATAGGAACACCTTTTAAAATTCTCTCTTTCTCACCAAACTTATACATCTCTTCAAGCAAGTCGTCATTCTCAACAGAAAACTTTCTTTCGTTATATTGTATACTTGCTTTAAACGGCATATCGCCATGCCCTAACCTTAAACTTAAAAAATCTTCATGTTTTGGTGTTCTTTCCCAAAGAACAGGTTTTTCTTTAAGTATTCTATTCATATAGGTAGCAAAATTCACATCATTAATTTTTAAAATTTTTTCCTGCCTATTCATTTCTTCCAAGATAGTTTTCTCGGCCTCTAGTAAATAGTTCCTATATTCTCTTTGCCTGTCTTCCTCTTTCTTTTTCTTAGCTTTGCGTTGAAATCTTTTTGTAAGCATTGGCCACATAAGCGTTCCCAAAAGCATACTCATGCTCATTACAAGAGATGGCATAGCCGATGTAATGTCCCCTCTGCCAATTGCGCTTGAAAATGCAAAAACTCCACTTGCAAGAGATGCCATACCCATAGTAATTGAGGGTCCTAATAGCATCATTAGTGGCATTTCATCAGCATTTTGCGCTGATGGCGGAGGATCTAACCTAAACTCAAACACGTCAACTCCATACTTAAATCTTGGCTCACGATAATAATATATATTTTCATCGGTTTCATCGTCATCTTCTTCATCAATTTCATGCATAGGCAAGATGCTTGTGCCAGTTTTATATTTTTCTAATTTGTTTATATTAATTAAAACATTCTGATTTGGGTTATTTATAAAAATTAATTTATCCGACACAACAATTTGCATGCCCATTATATAAATTACATCCCAATTTTTAATCTTTTCGCCTTTTGTTACCCTGCCATTAACATATAACTTGTTTTTACTACCTGTATCTTTAACATAATTACCAGCATTAGTAAAAATAATCTCCGCGTGTTTTCCAGAAACCAGTTTATTTTGATAAATAATATCATTGCTCTGTTGGCTTCCGATGGATAGTTTATCTACTCCATTTTTAACTTTGTATGCTAAGTGTATTTTTTGACCGTCCTCATGCGCTTCCACAT
>CAYJJB010000122.1:3323-3632 GCA_964370405.1 uncultured Eubacteriales bacterium
TATCATTTCTTAATTTCAAACTTGCGACAGGCATATTTTCACTATTAATGACCGAAAAACGTCTATTTGATTTTAGTGCCCACACTACATTTTCTCTATTTCCCTCTAAATATTCTGCCTCAACCACAACTATGTTAGAAAGCTTTCCTAAAGAATCTTTTATTTTTAACCAATGTCTTCCACCAATTTTTTCGGGTAAAATAACACTTATAAACTCTTTGTCTGAAAATAACGTTAATTTCATATTTATACTATCACCCTTCAATTAAATTTCTCATCATTTTACACATTATATACTTTGTTCATATT
>CAYJJB010000123.1:0-3528 GCA_964370405.1 uncultured Eubacteriales bacterium
CCTGCCATCTCTCCACACATGCCTACTTTAATCCCCTCTTCATGTGCAGCTTCTATCACTTGCTTAATCGCACTTAAAACTGCAGGATGAAAGTAGTCATATCTGTCTGCTACTTTTTTGTTTCCTCTGTCCACTGCTAAAAGATACTGCGTTAAATCGTTAGTTCCTATGCTGAAAAAGTCTACTTCCTTTGCAAATTCTTTTGCAAGAATTACACTAGAGGGTGTTTCCACCATCATTCCAACTTCGATATTTTCATTAAACTCAATGCCATTTGATTTAAGCTCTTTCTTACATTCCTCAATTATTTCTTTAGCTTGTTTAATTTCTTCTAAAGATATAATCATCGGTATCATTATTCTTACATTGCCAAAGGCACTGGCTCTTAATATTGCCCTTAACTGCTCTTTAAACATATCTTTTAACTCAAGACAAATTCTAATGGCTCTGTATCCTAAAAACGGATTTTCCTCTTTGTCAAACTCATAGTAAGAAAGCTCTTTATCGCCTCCTATGTCAAGGGTTCTAATGGTGAGCTCCTTAGGACAAAGGCTGACAGCATCTTTATACGTTTTATACTGAAATTCCTCATCAGGAAATCTAATACTTTCCATATACAAAAATTCACTTCTAAAAAGGCCTACACCATCTATATTATACTTTAATGCATTTTTTATATCGGCTATTGAGCCCACATTTGCACAAAGTGAAATATGCTTGCCGCCTCTTGTGTGTACTTTTTCATTTCTAAGCGCTTCAAGTCTTGCCTTAGTTTCATAAAACTCTTTTCTTCTTTGAGTAAACAGATTTTTCTCTTCATCATTAGGATTTAATACAATTTCTCCGGATTTGGCATCCATGCAAATTAACTCTTTATCATTACTGTCCTCCAGTATGTTTGATACTCCTACAAGTATTGGAATATCCATGCTCTTGGCAATAATAAACACATGACTGGTAACTCCACCCTCTTCGGTAATAATCCCTTTAATATATTTTGTATTTATCTTAACAGTATCCGAGGGAAACATGTCTTTTGCTACTACAACAACCTCTTCTTTAAGTTCTCCTAAATCTGGCAAAGGCAAATTTTTAAGTACACTCATATATCGTTTTCCAACATCTTTAACGTCTGCACTACGCTCTTTCATATACGGGTCATCCACCATAGAAAACATAGTTGCTATTTCTTCAATGGTTTCATGCACTGCTGCCTGTGCATTTTTTTGTTGCGATTTAATTTTAGATATAATACCTTCAATTAAAGTATAATCGCTTGCAATTTCTCCATGAGCAAAAAACACTGCGTTACTCTGAGCTAAAATTTCAAGTTCTTTTACAACTTTATCCCTTGCGCTTTCAAAAAGCTCCACTTCATGATTCACTTGATTTTCCAAAACGACGCCCGTGTCAGGACTCAAATCTGGTTGAACATATTTGAATATTGGTGCTACAACGACTCCACGGGAAGCTGTTTTTTCTACTATTATTTTTTTCATACAGCACTCTCCTATAAATTTTGTTAATATTTTCTTTACATATATTATATAAGTGATGCGTGTCAATTTCAACAAAAAGACATTTGAATTTGGCATCATTACTTAGTGACACTATTTGAATATCACACTTATATATAATTACAATTAGCAAAAACTGTGAAATATGCTGACAAAATTAGATTGTCGCAAATGTTAAAAATCATTTGCGACAATCATAAGCTCTCTCTTACATCTTCTCTTTAACTTTCGTATACCCTTAGACTTGACTATTTCTATCTCGCCATCATTAAACACGTCAACCCCTGTACTCTAGTTTTTCAAGTCCGTCCATTAAAAATACTGCCGCTTGATTTGAACCGATATATCCAACTATTCCACACATATAAATTCTCCTATTTTTTAAAATTTAAAGTATTCATCTGCAAATAATCTCTTCTTTCTTGGGATAGTTTGATATTATAACAACTGGAACTCCAAGGATAGAAGAGAGGCTGTCGCAAATACCAAAAATCATTTGCAACAGCCCTAACAAACATGGTCAATCCATTATAGTTCTCCAAAACCTTCTTCAATTAAACTCGATAGTCTTTCAAGACTTGCTACCTCATCTTCACCTTCACAGATAAGTTCAATTTCTGTACCTTTTTTAATAACTGCGGACATGATATTTAAGATACTTTTAGCCACTACAGTTTTTGTTCCTGTGTTGATTAACACATCACAAGAACACAGTGATGCCTCTTTTGCAAGAATACTTGCCGGTCTTGCATGTAGACCTGATTGATTTCTGATTAATATTTTTTTAGATACCATAATTATTACTACCTTTCAATATATTAAACACCGTAGTGCTCAAATAATACTTTTTCAGCTTCTGCGCTCCACAAGCCTCTGTTTGCCTTACATATTTCATTAAGCTTTGCATAAAGCTCATCATTTTCTGCTAGTTTCTCAAAATCTTCAATAGCAGTCAGTGGCATATCAAACTGTGTATAAGTAAGTTTTTTCCCTCCTGATATATTTGGCAAATCCAGAGTAGCTTGCGCAATACTGTCTATTCCACCTATATGAGTTACCATAACAGAAGGCTCAATTTTGCCGGCTGCCGCAAGCTCATTTGCTTCAATTAAATCATCGTTGTTTCCACCTGTAGTTCCCAAAATATGAGAGCTTGTGTAGTGGACGTTATAAAGATTTACTTCTGCCATAAAATTACTGTCTGATGGTCCTGCAAAGAAGTTTAGACACCCGTCAAAACCTAATAATTTATCGCCAAGTTCCGCTACCTTTCTATTCGGTATGTAAACAAATACATCGTCATAACCTTTACCACCTGTTAAAGCTCGTAAATCTTGCACTTCATCATTTAGCTTAGCAGTATTTACATAAATTAGCTCTACACCATTTTCTTTTGCCTTTTCTTCAGATATAACTTCTCTCGCTCTTTGAATTTTAGCGTCATCAATATCTGTAACGACTATTCTCTTTGGTTTGTTTTCAAGTTGAAGTCCATAGCTTATAGCGCCAAGTCCCATAGGACCACAACCGCCTAAAATGATAATATCTCCATCTTCCTTTGTACCTGTTTTCAGGTCATGGTTGCGCTTGTTTGTGTGGTAATTTCCATGGTATCCGCCGATAATACAGCTCATCGGCTCACCCAAAGATGCTTCAAAAAAGCTTTCACCCTCATACACCATTAAACAGCCTAGCTCCATGACTTCCTGAGGAATAATGCAGTATGTGCAAGCTCCTCCGAAAAACTCGTATGAATATCCTGGAGATGCTAAACTTCCTTTATAGTTAAGTGCCGGCTGCTGTGTAAATTTTTGCCCTGCCTTAAATTGGTCTTTCCATTTTTCGCCCACTTCAACTATTATTCCGGCAAATTCATGCCCCACAATAATAGGGTTAGTTGCAATATTTTTAGGAGCTCTTTTATGGTTTGCCCCTTGCTCTGCTAATTTATAAGTAGACATACATATGCTATCACTGATAACTTTAACCAAGATTTCATCATCTTTAATAG
>CAYJJB010000124.1:0-3466 GCA_964370405.1 uncultured Eubacteriales bacterium
AAGATTTAACCCAGCGCAGATACTTATGAGCCGAAAGGAGTGAGGGCATGAACTTTTTAAAACGCAGTTTTTACAGCTTAATGCATGGCAAATATAAAAATATAATAATAGCCTCCGTTTTCTCGGTTATATTTTTTGCGAATGTAGCGTGTATGACAATTTTGGGTAATGTTCAGAAAAGCATGGAATTTTTTGAAAGCAATATGAAAAACTCTATAACAGTTTTAAAAAACCCAATGTTTGATACTCCACTTATAAACTGGTCTATTCAAACTATACCACAGCTCAGCGATTTTGATAGGCTTGAAAATAGTGAATTTGTCGAGGAAGTTATTTATTACGGGACAGAAATAGATGTTGATGTTGAAAACACTCAACCGTACATTCCATATATTAGCGAGGAAACAGAAGGCGGGATTAGCAAGGGAACAATACCGCTTACTTACTTGCAAGAAGATAATTATATTGTGCTATCGGAAACCCAGAGAAGTAATGCTTTCACATTTATGGGTTACGAACTTGTAGAGGGCGAACATTTTAAGCAGGGAGATGGGAATGTTTGCTTAATATCTGAGGGTTTTGCAAAGGTGAATGATATTAAAGTGGGCGATGTTTTAAATTTTCATGTTACACATTCAGACACAAAAATAGATATGAAAGTAAGTGGAACATTTGAATATTCAGCAAGAAGAGATGGCGCTTCTTATGAAAGGGATATAAAATTTATCTCAATGGATGCATATGAAAGCTATTCGAATATAGATTTTTATAGATCGGCAACCGTAATTTTAAAGGATATTAATGAGCTTGATGAATATATAAACGCTTTAGACGAGCAGTATATAGTGACAAATGTGTATGAAGAACATTTTGGAAACAATGAATTGCTAATAAAAGATGAAATTTTTGCAGGTAAAACCGAAGAAGAGCTATACAAAATGGAAGAGGGAAATGTATATATAAACATCTACAAAAATGAGCAGTGGTATGAGCTTACCATAAGTCCTTTAGAAGCACAGGCAAGTGTGTTAAACTTTTTGGTGATTGCGCTTTCAGCGACATCTGTATTAATAATAGGAATTTTAGCGGTGATTTCTGTAAGTGCTAAAAAAAGAGAATACGGTATTTTATTATCCATGGGAGAAAGAAAATCTAAAATTTGCCTGCAATCAATTATAGAATTTATGACGCCACTGTTTATAGGAATTGTTATAGGTGTAAGTGTGGCAATGCTTGCCGGAACTCCGATTACAAACTTTTTTTCGGGCATAATACATACGGCGACAAGCTCTGTACAAGTGTCGGAAAATGAGCTTTTAATTTCAGAATATGAAAAGATGTCCATACATTTGACAGCAGATTCAAGCTCTGATTATGGACAAATACTAAATCATTATTCCACGGGGATAAAGGTTTTACCCAGCATAAAATCTGAGATGAATTTACCACAGGTAATAAGTTTTGCAGGACTAGCGCTTTTAGTGAGCATGCTTGCAATTATAATTCAGGTGATAAAAATTGCAAAACTAAACCCAGCACAGATACTTATGAGCCGAAAGGAGTGAGGGTATGAACTTTTTAAAACGTGGAATTTTAAGCTGTGTGTTTAATACAAAACGCACCGTGATGTATTTTTTGATTTTTCTACTGCTCGCCCTTTTATTTCAAGTATGTCTTACGGCGTATATGGGCACTGTAAAGCAAGACGAGCAGTACAGGCAGGAGGTCGACACCAAGATTATAATTGAGGGCAATAATATGCGACATTTTGACCTCATAAATTTGGAGTCAAACGGAATTGACAGCGCACTTGTGACGGAGATTGAAACAATAAGCGGTGTGACAGATAACATAAAACTCGCACTTTCTCAGGCGGATTTTGACGGAGAAGTGTATAAATCAGAGCTTCAAATCGAGGAATTTCCCGAGGACAGCAGAGTGTATATAAGAGGACTTTCAAAGGCTGAGGCGATAGACAGTGGCATCATAATATTAGACGGACAGGGACTTGAAAGTGATAGCCAGATGTCGACCATGGTATCAAAGGCTTTTGCAGACTTAAACGGGCTAAAAGTAGGCAACAAAATAAATCTTAAAAGTGAATTCGTAGACAGCGAAGTTGAAGCGGAAATAATAGGAATTTTCGATTTCACACAAGCGCCTGTTCCTGTAGCCGAACCCGAAAAAAACGCAGAAAATCTGCTTTACACAAGCCTTGATGTCGCCTACGCCTTAAACGGAGTTGAAAGCATACTAGAAATGCAGTTTAGCGTGGAAAATGGCGAGATAGCAGGCAAAATAAGGACAGATATAGAAAATATCTTAGACGAAGAACAGGCGAAATTTGTCGATATCTTAATAGATGATACGCAGTATATAAGCTTGCAAGAAAACACGGCTGGGGTAAAAGGCGCAGTGCTTGCAATCACGGTGACGATTTTTGCAATGACAATAGTGGTCGTGTGTATGCTGACTGTGCTTCACTCACAAAGAAAAAGTAGGGAGTTTGGCGTACTGATGTCCATGGGTGAAAACCCCATAAAAATAGCAATGCAAGTGACCATAGAAATGGCACTACCACTGCTTTTGGCAATAACGGTCTGCATGCCAACAGTGCCGATAGTGGCAGGCGGACTGACAAACGCATTAGGCACAGGCGAAATAAGTTGGGATTTACAGACGGTGTCACTCGTGTATATTTCGGCACTATCACTGGTGGTAATAAGCTCGCTATTGATACTTTACAAGGTATTAAAATACAAACCAAGGCAAATTTTGGCAGATGGGGAATGATTATATAAAGGAGATTTATTATGAGCAAGATTTTAGAATTTAGAAACGTGGACTATTTTTACGGAGGAAACGACAGAAAGGTAAGCATTTTAGAAAATGCTAGTTTTGACTTTGAAAAAGGTAAGCTCTACACAATAGTAGGACCGTCAGGCTCGGGCAAAACCACGACCCTGACCCTTGCAGGCGCACTTGAGGCACCTAAATCGGGCGAAGTTTTGTTTGATGACAAAAACCTTAAAGACATAGGCTATACATACTATAGAAACAGCAAAATAGGCATAGTTTTTCAAAGTTACAACCTTTTAAGCTACCTAAACCCCATGCAAAATGTGATGGCGGCCATGGAAATATCTAAAAATGATATTCCAAATAAAAAGGAAAAAGCGGAAGAATTACTGCTTCGCATGGGACTTACAAAACAGCAGATGAAAAGAAACATAAATAAATTATCGGGCGGTGAGCAACAAAGGGTGGCAATTGCAAGGGCGATATCCACAAATGCGGACATAATTTTAGCCGACGAGCCAACAGGAAACCTAGACGCCGACACGGCAAAAGGCATAGTCGACATCTTAAAAGACTTGGCGCACGTTGACCAAAAATGCGTGATAGCGGTAACCCACTCGGAAATTTTTGCAAGTGAAGCCGATGTTGTTGTAAAGCTTGAGGGGAA
>CAYJJB010000125.1:0-3438 GCA_964370405.1 uncultured Eubacteriales bacterium
CAGTTTAATCACTTTATCCATGGTGCAGACTATAACCCTGAGCAGTGGCTGAGGTACCCTGAAATTTTAAAAGAAGACATAAGACTTATGAAAGAGGCAAACATGAACAGTGCCACCGTTGGCATTTTTTCGTGGGCGCACTTAGAACCACAAGAGGGTGTTTATAATTTTGACTGGCTTGAAGAAATTATAAACAATTTGTATGAAAATGGAATTTACACAGTGCTTTCCACACCATCAGCGGCAAAACCCTTGTGGATGAGCGAAAAATATGAAGAAGTGCGCAGGGTGACAAAGGCAGGCGTGCGTGACTTAAGCGGAATAAGGCACAACCACTGTTACACTTCTCCATATTATAGAAAAAAAGTTTATGATATAAACAAGGCACTGTCCGAGCGTTTTTCAAAACATCCTGGCCTTATTTTGTGGCATATTTCAAACGAGTACAGTGGAGAGTGCTACTGCGAGCTTTGCAGGCAGGAATTTATTAATTGGCTTAAAGAAAAATATAAAACGATAGACGAGCTAAACCATGCGTGGTGGTCAGATTTTTGGAGCCATACATATGGAGATTTTTCACAGATAAGACCACCAATGCTTCACGGCGAGATGAGCGTGCACGGCCTAAGCCTTGACTGGAAACGCTTTGTAACCCACCAAACAGTAGATTTTTGCAAAGAAGAAATAAAAGCCATACGAGAATTTGACGACAAAACACCCACCACCGCAAATTTAATGGGTTTTTATGACGGACTTGACTATTTTAAATTTAAAGATGTAATTGATGTTGTTTCATGGGATAACTACCCTTGGTGGCATAATGGCGACAATGTAAGAATAGCGCAAAGAAGCGCTTGCTCACACGATTTAATGCGTGGAATTAAGGGCGAAAATTTCCTTATTATGGAAAACACACCAAGCTGTGTAAACTGGACACCTGTAAGCAAGCTAAAAAGGGATGGCGTTCACCATGCAAGTGCGCTTCAAGCTCTTGCACATGGTTCAAACTCTATACAGTATTTCCAATTTAGAAAAAGCAGAGGCTCTTTTGAGAAATTCCACGGAGCAGTAGTTGACCATGTTGGAAACACAAGCACCAGAGAATTTAGAGATGTAAAGGCAGTCGGAGAAACCTTAAACTCACTTAGTGACATGATGTATGAAAGCAAAATTAATAGTGAAGTTGCAATAATATATGATTGGGAGAACCGCTGGGCAGTTGAAGAAAGTGCTGGCCCTAGACGAGGCGAAAGTCTTACAGAAGACGGCGGAGTATCAAAAAGCGGTATGCATTATGTGGAAACAGTGCTAAAACATCACCGTGCATTTTGGGATATGGGAATAAATGTGGACATAATAAATTATGACTGCGACATTTTTAAATACAAAGTTTTAGTAGCTCCAATGCTTTATATGTACAAAAACGGAATACAAGATAAAATGCGTGAGTTTGTAAAAAACGGCGGAACGCTTATAAGTACCTATCACAGCGGAATAGTAAATGACACAGATTTATGCTTTTTAGGGGGCTGGCCAGGTGAGATGATGGACGTTTTCGGTGTTTGGAATGAAAGCATAGACGGTCTTTGGGACGAGGACAAAAACTATGTGAGCATGACAGAAGATGCGCCGTTTAAAGGCAAATTTGAAGTAAGAGAGCTTTGTGCGCTAATTCATACAAAAGGCGCAAAAGTGCTTGCAAAGTATGATGAAGATTTCTATAAAGATTACCCTGCACTTACAGTAAATGATTATGAAAAAGGCAAGGCATATTATTTGGCAGCAAATATAGAGCAAAAAGGTTTAAACGAGCTTTATGCCGAAATATCAAAAAATTGCGCCCTAAAAAAGGCACTGCCTATAGACCTGCCACACGGCGTAAGCGCACACACAAGAGAGGGCGAAAAGTCGTTTATTTTTGTTGAGAACTATCTTGATAAAGAAGTAGAGTTTGCTTTAGACAAATTTTACACCGATTTAATAAATAATAAACAGTTAAATTACATCAAACTTTCACCTTTTGAGGTGCGTGTATTATCCGTTTAACAAAAATAGGTTGTATTTATCCTACTTTTGTCATATAATATAATTGAGGTGATAATAAATGTTAGTAAATACAGATAATTTAATTGCAATGACAGATGCAAATCAAAATTTTTCTAAAGTAGTGCGTCTTGTGGACGAAAGCGGAATGGCAGTTATATTAAAAAACAATAAACCACGCTACGTAATTGTTGACTTTGACGAGTATGATGAAATTCAAACTATGAGAGAAAAAAGAGCTAAAGCCATATCAACCACCGCCGATGCTTTGATTGAAGAAAATATGGAAGCCTTTTTGGAGCTTGCGAAATGATATTACTTACGACAAGCGAAATTATATCTATTCATGAAAAATTAATTCTAAAAACTGGCGGTTCAGGCGGGGTGCGAGATATAACCCTACTTGAATCAGCAGTTAGCAGTGCAAGTAATTTTTTTGAAGATTTTGAGCAATATCCAAGCATAGAAGAAAAAGCGGCACGGCTTGCCTTTGCAGTTATAGGTAATCATGCATTTATAGATGGTAATAAGCGAATTGGCATATTAACTATGCTAATGACGTTAAGTCTAAACAATGTTAAATTATCCTATACACAAAGGGAGCTTATTGACCTTGGGCTATCTATTGCAAGTGGTGTTTATAAGTATGACTCTATCTTCAATTGGATAATGTCACATAAAATTTCTCTTTAGACAAATTTTACACCGATTTAATAAATAATAAACAGTTAAATTACATCAAACTTTCACCTTTTGAGGTAATCATATTATCTGTTTAGACGAAATATTAAGTTTGCTGTCATTTAATGTAGAAAAATGGAGTAAGTTGTGGTAAACTTGTTTTATAATATATTGAATTTCTTTTTTGATGTGAAAGGATGATATTGATGGATAATAAACCACTATATTTTGACCCAAATGATAAAAAAGCACCTCTTGGCATTGTGCCACTTGAGGGTGCAAGAACGCTTTCTGATAAAATTGAGTATCACTTAGTCAAGTGGGCTAAGGAAGCTGGAATGGATGTCGACTCATTTACAGTTGATAACGACTGCCCAAGATTTCAATCAGGTGATGGCAAAGGTATGATTTACTCTACTGTAAGAGGTAAGGATTTATTCTTTATTGTAGATGTTGGTAATTACAGCATAACTTATGACTATTTCGGATTTAAAAATCATATGTCACCAGATGACCACTACCAAGACCTTAAAAGACTTATACAAGCTGCAATGGGCAAGGCTTACAGAGTTAATGTAATCATGCCAATTCTTTACGGCGGTAGACAACACAGAAGAAACTATAGAGAGTCTTTAGACTGTGCGTTTGCATTGCAAGAACTAAAAAGCATGGGTGTATCAAACATAGTAACATTTGATGCCCACGACCCAAGAG
>CAYJJB010000126.1:0-2569 GCA_964370405.1 uncultured Eubacteriales bacterium
AAATTTATTATGGCAATACCTTTAACAGTTTCGATGGATTAAAATTATCTATAGAAAATTATATTTATTATTACAATAACAAAAGAACAAAATAAAAGTTCGACTATTTTAGCCCTGTAGAATACAGACTAAAACATCAGGCTGCATAAAAATAATGTAGCAACATCAGTCACTACACTATTGAGTCTAACTTTTTGGGATCACTACAATTTTCAAAAAATCAGTTATCTGTTTTTTGCGTTTGCTATAGATATTGCGCTATGATTTCTTTGAGTTCATTAATGTAGTTTTGCACTTCGTTCTTGGCATCGTTTTCATCTGGATAGTTAAATATTGTATCGTACTTACATAGAAACTCATCATACTGTGTTTCAGAGTATTGAAGTCCCTTAGCATGAATGTAAGACACGACCATTGTAGCTGCATCCATAGGGCGGGATTCGAAATTATCTGCATCTGCTAATCCAGAAACGCCAGCTCTATCACATTTAAACAGCCTGCGCACTTGGTGCTCCAATTCTATTGCTTCAGAGTGTTGTATTCTAAACATAAAATCACCTCCTTTCTCCATTTTTTCATTAAGTAAATGACATAATTGATTGTGACACAAAAATCTTTTTTGCTTTCACAAAATTACCGATATAACTTATGGTTTACCAATATGTTCACGTTTCTGGCAATATTCCCTGCAAACCGCTGTTGCTCAAGCAATCAAGCGATTAAATAATAAATCTTCCCTAATATATAAACAATATATAAATTTCCACAGTAAACTATTGAAGTTAACATTTTAGTGTGATAAAATGCTTTAAGAAAATAGGGAAGTGTGAAAATTATGTTTGATGTACAGTTGTGTGAAACGCTAAAAAAACTTAGGGAGAGAAAGGGGTATACTCAGAAATTTATTGCCGATAAACTTGGGATTTGTCGCTCGGCGTATGCATATTACGAAACTGGTAAAACTCAACCGAGTTTAGAAAGAGCGCTTATTATATCTAAAGTTTACGGAATAACAATGGAACAGCTTTTAGAGCCGTCTAATAAACACTAATAAAACACGCAAGGTGAGTAATTGTAATTTAATCACTCTGCGTGTTTATTGTGTTACTCTTAAATTTTTTTATTATGCATGGAACTTGCAAAAATGCAGTTAGCAAAATGCCGCCTGCTATTGAAATTGCATATTGATGCGCTCCGGTCATAGCTAATACAAGATATATACTGCCGATTATAACAGTGAGCACTAGAACTACTTTTTGAAAAACTTTTTTTTCAATATCGGATAGTTTTCGCGCCTCTGAATCAATAGGACTAAAATATATTAGACTTATTATTGATAGAAACACCACTATGGACAAGGGAAGTATTATATTTATATTAGTTAAATATTTAATTGCAAATAAAAACGCAAATATAAGAGTGGCCGAGAGAATCAAGCATGCTGTTAATGACTTAAGGTGAAATCCACCGCTAAATTTTCTAAGCAACACGAAAGGTAAAATGAAAATTACACTTTGTAAAAAAATACTTAATATTGCACCAAAAATCATTACAAGAATTATTGGTGTAGCGGTGATTAAAAAGCAAAAAACAGCATACTCATAACTTTCTTTGTCGTCGGCTGAGATGGCATTATGTGCTATAAGCCATTTTGCCACGGCGTCAGTTATTCGACTCATTTGATTTTTTTAAATCTCTCGATAGATTTTGGCTGCTGTGGCTCGTGATAAAGGAAAGTAGAAGCGGTGTTAGCAGTTATTAAAAGTGCTAAAGATAGTACACTTGCCGAAATAGCTGCTATTTTAAGGTTGATAGTTGTTAATATGTTCGTTTTCAAATTAAACACGCCCTTTCTTTTAATTATAATTATTATACATAAAAATCGAAAAAAATAAACGCTTTTTTAGTGTTATATTAATATATTACATGAAATGTATATAATGACAAAATTTGACAAAATAAACAAAGCGTGATTTTATTTATTTTGAAATGTATTAAAAAAGATATCATTTGAACTAAATCAAATGATATCTTTTTTTGTGTTTGGTATAATCATAAAACTGTGGAAGGTACTATCGCTCTCGTCTACGTAAAACTCAGCTGTGCCGTTATATTTTTCTATAACTTTAGTAACACTTTTAAGTCCGTATCCATGGGAAACTGTATTTGTTTTACTTGTGAAAAATTTTTTGCCCAGCCTGTTAACCTTGTCTAAATTGCAAGAGTTAATTATTTTAACAAAGGTAGAATTGCTGTTTGGCTCATATAAAATTGAAAAATCTACAAACCGCGTATTGATGCCTTTAGTTGCTTCATATGAATTTTCAAGTAAATTACCGATGAGTGAAGTAATATCATAGTCATCAATAAAATTTAAACTGGTAGGATCTAATATGAAACTTACACTAATATCAGATTTTTTAAATAAACTATTATATCTGCTAAGTATTAAATTAAGTGTGTTATTATTGCAAAATTTCATATTTGTTTTGAAAATATCAGAGGTTTCTATCTTGTTAAGGTAAGTGAAAAGTTCTGATGTAGAATTATTTTGCGCATAGGACTTTAA
>CAYJJB010000126.1:2579-3363 GCA_964370405.1 uncultured Eubacteriales bacterium
AAGTGATTTTTTATATCGTGTATCAAAATATGCTGACTCTCATTTTGTTCATTAAGAGTTTGATACAGTTCTCTTTCGGTGGTTTCTTTGACTAATTGAGTTTGGGTTTCTATGACTTTCTGATTTAGATTTTGGTTATGTTTGTAAGATAGAAAATTTAATATGTTTGCAAATAAAAAAATAAATGAAATTAAAGCTACTAAAAATTGCAAATCGTCTGATAACTGACTTGTGCGTGCGATTTGAAAAAAGACAAAGTGCATAAGAAAAGTAGCCAGTGGAGTTGCACATAGATACCAAGTGACATTTAAGCTAGATTGATTGGTATCTTTTCTGTTTTTTTTAGTAAATAAAAATATTAGAGTTTGAAGGACAATAAAATATATTAACTTGCTAAGGAAAATGATTGTAGAGCCAGTCAAAAGTTCGTAAGATATGTAAGATAAGCTAAACAGCTGCAAGCAAATATATTCTGATAAAATCTCAGTTCCAAACATAACAGCAGAAATAATTGAAACATGAAAAATACTTTCCTTGAATCCTGCTGTGGAAAGAGTAAAACACAAAATGAAATTAATCGTGAAAAAAATAATTGCATTAACAATAAAATCAAAAAGTAAAAAAGAAGCAAATCCAAGCAAATATCCAACTGAAATTATTGCGATAACTATCACTGGTTTGGCTTTAAAATGAAAAAGACTTTTAAAATAATGCCAAGCGACTATTCCTTCAAAAATATAGGCAAGTAAAATTGAAAAGTTATAAATACTCATAAATTCTCTCC
>CAYJJB010000127.1:0-3357 GCA_964370405.1 uncultured Eubacteriales bacterium
TAAAAGACGTTGATGCAAGATATAGACAAAGATATTTAGATCTTATCATGAATCCAGAAGTTAAAGATACCTTTGTAAAACGCTCAAAAATTATTTCTGAAATAAGAAGCTTTTTAAATTCAAAAGATTATATGGAAGTTGAAACTTGTGCCTTAAACACTGAGGCAGGAGGTGCTTCTGCAAGACCGTTTATCACACATCATAACAGCCTAGACATAGAGATGTATTTAAGAATAGCTTTAGAGCTTCATCTTAAACGTCTTATTGTTGGTGGATTTGATAAAGTGTATGAGCTTTCAAAAGTTTTTAGAAACGAGGGTATGGACCCAAGCCATAACCCAGAATTTACTATGCTAGAACTTTATGAAGCTTATACAGACTTTGAGGGCATGATGAATTTAGCAGAAGACTTAATAAGAACAGTGGCACAAAATGTTTTAGGTACTACAACTGTAACTTATGGCGAGTATGAGCTAGATTTAGGTAAACCATTTGCAAGACTTTCTATGGTAGATGCAATTAAAGAGCACAGTGGTGTAGATTTTTATGCAGTAGAAACTTTGGAAGAAGCAAGAAAACTTGCTGATGATCACCATATGGAATATGAACAAAGACATAAAAAAGGCGATATAATTAATCTATTTTTCGAAAAATATGCAGAGCATAAACTTATTGAGCCTACATTTATAACAGGGCATCCAACAGATATTTCACCGCTTGCAAAAAAAATGAAAGAAAACGGTGAATATACCGAAAGATTTGAGCTTTTCTTAATGGGCAGAGAATATGCAAATGCATTTAGCGAACTTAACGACCCTATGGATCAAAGAGAGCGTTTTGAAGCACAAGCGGCTGCAAAAGCAGCAGGCGATGACGAGGCGCAAGGCGTTGACGAAGACTTCTTAACAGCACTAGAATACGGTCTGCCACCAACAGGTGGTATGGGCATAGGAATAGACAGACTTGTAATGCTTTTAACTAATTCACAAAGTATTAGAGATGTAATACTATTCCCAACTATGAAACCTATTAATTAGTTGAGAGTAGATAGTGAACGTATTTTATGCGTTCTAAGTGGAAAATTATTTTAAGGGCGACGCCATGTCGCCCTTTTTTGTTAAATAAAGTTAAATTGAAAGGAGGAAATTATGTTAACTCGCAGACTGTTAGAAAATGAAATTGCAGATGCAATAAATTTGGCACACAGAAATTTTTTAGAGGTCAATATTAAAGATTACTCTAAAGAGGCAATGGATAACTTGGTGGCAAGTTATAATGAGGAAAGAATAAGAAAAACCTTGGAAAGTGGTCATGTTTATGCCGTCTTAGACGATGAAAAAATTATAGGCACAGGGGCGATAACTCCTTTTAATGGCAGTGAAAAAGTAAGTATTTTATTATCAATTTTCGTAATGCCAGAATATCACGGAAGAGGTATTGGCAAAATCATAATGAATGCACTTGAACAGGATGAAATTTATTTAAACAGTGAGAAAGTAGTGCTTCACGCATCAATAACTGCTGCAACTTTTTATGAAAAGCTGGGATATTCATATAAAGACAACGAGAAAAAACTTCAACCAGGCGATTATTATAAAATGGAAAAATTGAGGAATTAACTTGAATATAACAAATTAAAGTGATAAAATTATACTAATAATTTTGAAAGGTGGCAAAACATATGAATGAAGTAATTAATAATATAATGACAAGACGCAGTATCCGTGAGTTTACAGACAAGCCTGTATCGAAAGAGGATATAGAAACCTTACTTAAATGCGCCCTTACAGCACCTAGTGGAGCAAACAAGCAAACTTGGAAGTTTACGGCTGTTTTAAATAAAGAAATTATTGTGGAGCTTTATAAAACAATAGGAAAAGTGTGGGGCAACGAAAACTATAACATGTATAATCCGGTGGCTCTTATTATTCCATCAAACGTGAAAGAAAGCAAATGGGGAAGAGATGACAATGCTTGCGCCATGGAAAATATAGCACTTGCAGCGCACAGTATGGGTATGGGTTCAGTTTGGATAAATCAATTATGCGGTTTTTGTGAAGAACCTGAAATTAGAGCTATTTTAACAAAACTTGGAGTGCCTGAGGATCATGAGGTTTACGGCATTGCAGCGCTTGGCTATTCTGCAAAACCTGCCGAGGGTGTAAGAGAAAAATCAGGCGAATTTGTAATTATCGAATAAGAGGATACGAAGATGCGAGAAAGACTTACTATAAATGAAGCAAAAGAGATATTTTTAAAATATAATAAAGAGCCGTTTCACATACAGCACAGTGAAACGGTTGGCAAAGTTATGGGTTATTTTGCAAAACAAAATGGCGAGGATGAAGAGTACTGGACGGTAATAGGCATTTTGCATGATATTGACTTTGGAATGTACCCTGATGAGCACTGTAAAAAATGCTTTGAAATTTTGGAAAAAGAAAATGTGAGCGAAGAAATTTCTAAAAGCATAGCAAGTCATGCCTATGGAATTTGTTCTGACATAGAGCCAACACATCAAATGGAGAAAATTTTGTTTGCAGTGGACGAGCTGACAGGACTTATAGGTGCGGCGGCTCTCATGCGTCCATCAAAAAGTGTGTCTGACATGGAACTTAAATCCTTAAAGAAAAAATTTAAAGATAAAAAATTTGCCGCAGGTTGTGACAGAGAAGTCATACAAAAGGGTGCGGAAAATTTAGGTTTTACCTTAGATGAACTTTTAGAGAAAACCCTAGATGCAATGAAAGCCGTTGAGGGTGAGACATTATGATGCCTACAAGAGTAAAAGCGATAGAGCTTATTGAGGACGCAGGAATTAAAAATCCGGGCCCATGGGTACAACACTGTTACACAGCGGCCGGATGTGCCGAAAAGATAGGTAAGGCAAGTGGGATTGACAGCGAAAAAGCCTATGTCTTAGGGCTTTTGCATGACATAGGCAGATATAATGGCGTGTATCAATTTAAACATGTGTATGACGGTTATATGTATATGATGAAACTAGGCTATGAAGAAGTGGCAAGGGTATGTCTGACGCATTCTTTTGCAACACATGACATTGACGAATACATAGGCAATATTGATGTAGCAGATGAAGAATTTTTAATGCTTAAAGATATCTTGCATAACTTAGAGTATGACGACTATGACAGACTAATTCAGCTTTGCGACTGTCTTGCAGGTGATAAAGTAGTTGACATGGCGCAAAGAATGGATGATGTTGAAGCGAGATACGGAAATTACCCTAAAGTGAAAAGAGATAAAAACATGGAACTTAAAGCATATTTTGAAAATCTCTGCAAAAAAAATATTTACGAAGTAGTATGCAGTGATGAAAGTCTTTGGGGAAGATAG
>CAYJJB010000128.1:0-3287 GCA_964370405.1 uncultured Eubacteriales bacterium
TACCGCCGTAACCTGAGTTTACAGAGATAATTGTGTTGTCTTGTGGGAAGTGAGTAATATATCTTTTCTCAGCGTCGATATCGCAACGGCAGTGTAAGCATCTTACCCAGTCGTTATCATCGCCTAGTACATCCCATACTGGTTGTCCAATTCTAGCCATGATAGCCATGTTTAGTACAACGTAAATTGAGTCTGTTAGCTCAACACCAATTTTAGCAAGAGGTGAGCCTACAGGTCCCATTGAGTAAGGGATAACATACATAGTTCTGCCTTTATAGCTGTCTTTAGCTATGCCATAAACTAAGTCATATGTTTCTTTTGGGTCTTTCCAGTTATTTGTAGGACCTGCTTCTTCAGCTGTAGGTGTACAAATAAAAGTTCTGTCTTCCACACGAGCAACGTCATTTACAGCTGTTCTGTGTAGGTAGCAGTTAGGAAGTTTTTCCTCATTTAGTTTAATGATTTCGCCGATTTCACAAGCCTCTTCTCTAAGTTTAGCAAGTTGTGCTTCTGAACCGTCTATCCATACTACATTATCAGGAGTTACAAGATTTTTCATATCTTCTACCCATTTTAATACAGTTGGATTGTTTGTTAAGTTTGACATTTTTAATACCCCTTTCGCCTTAAGAAGGCAAATAATTTGAAACCGTATCTGTTTTAATATTACCATATTGTTAAAAAATAATCAACATCTAATTATGAACAATCTTGTAATTTTTTAAAAAATTTTATCCTCTGTCATAGCCTTTAGAAATTACGGCTTTTCCTTCTTTTTTGCTTTCTTTTAAGTCTATTATTCTTTGGTTTTCAGACCCTTTAAATAAAAGCTCTAAATTTTTAAGACTCTCTTCATATTTTCCATCAATTAAAATATCGCACTCCTCTAAAAGTGCCGTTACATCTTCATTTTTCATCCCTTTAAGTTCTTCGTATGTGTAGCCTGAATAGACAAGCACATCTTTATTTACGCTGTGGCAAAGTTTTGCAAGTTTTATAAGTGGTTTTGGCTGTAAAAAAGGTTCACCACCTGAAAAGGTAACTCCCTTTAGCAACGGATTTTTTTTAAACTCATCAAAAATTTCATCCACACTTTTTTCATATCCGCCATCAAAACTCCAGCTTTCTGGATTATGGCACCCCCTACAGGCATGAGGACAGCCCTGAGTAAAAACCACATAACGTATGCCTTTGCCATCTACTATAGACTCTTTTGTAATTCCTGCTATTTTAATTTCCATTTTTCCACCTAACTTTCAACTCTTAATTTTCACTTTGAACGCATAAAATACGTTCACTACTCCGTAATGGGAAGTTTTGTGTAAACTTCCCAGCGAAGAGTGACAAAGTTTAAAACCAAAAAATGCGAAGCATTCGCCACAATTCTCAATTCTCAACTAAAAAAAGCGGTCTTTCGACCGCTTTTCCTTTTAAGTCATATCGTGTTTTACACGTTCTTTCTCTTCTGCTCTTTTAGCATCGTTCCAGCGGTCTGTAGTTCCTACAAGATAACCTGTAATTCTTCTGATACGCTCAAATTTTTTGCCTTCTCCAACCATAACTTGGTCTTCATTTATTCTTCTAGCTGACATAATAATTCTCCTTCTTTTTTAAAAATGTAATTTTTAAAGTGAAGAGTGAAAAGTGAAGAGTGAAAAGTTGTTGTTTACGGCTTCGCCGTTTTTATTATAAGAAAACGCCTTGCATTTTACACCACAACTATCAACTATCAATTATCAACTCTACACTATTCAATAAAATAAATTTTATTGAATTAAATGTGTATAATCGGGCACATCGTGATATTTTTTCTTAAGCTCTTTTAGCTTTTCAACACTTACGCCCTCTCCGTCTTTTCTGCCACATCTTGGACAAACTTCGTCTATAATACCATTATAACCGCAAACTGGGTCACGGTCAACAGGGTGATTTACAGAACCGTATCCAATTCCTGCCTCTTTCATGCATCTTATAATACTTTCAAAGGCTTCAATATTTTTACATGTGTCGCCATCAAGCTCTACATAGCTTATATGACCTGCGTTAGAAAGCGCATGGAAAGGCGCCTCTTTGTTAATTTTTTCATACGCACTTATTGGGTAATAAACAGGCACATGGAAAGAGTTTGTGTAAAACTCTCTGTCTGTAACACCCTGTATAATTCCGTACTTTTTCTTATCTATTCTGATAAATCTGCCAGAAAGCCCCTCGGCTGGTGTTGCAACAAGCGACCAGTTAAGGTTTGTTTCTTCACAGAGTTTATCCATTTTATCTCTCATGTGTCCGATGATTTCAAGCCCTAATTTATAGCTCTCTTCACTTTCTCCATGATGTTTGCCCGTTAAGGCTTTTAGTGTTTCTGCAAGACCTATATAGCCTACAGACAAGGTTCCGTGCTTTAAAACTTCTGCTATGCAGTCGTCTTTATCAAGTTTTTCAGAGTCTATCCATACCCCTTGTCCCATTAAAAATGGATAGTTGTAAACTTTTTTTGTGGACTGAATTTTAAAGCGGTGTAGAAGTTGTTCTTCCACCATGTCTATTCTCTTGTCCAAAATTTCATAAAACTTTTTCATATCGCCTTTAGCTTCAATACCGATTCTCGGAAGATTGATTGAAGTAAAGCTTAAGTTACCTCTGCCGCATGTCACAGAGCGGTTTTTGTCATACTCGTTTGCCATAACTCTTGTACGGCAACCCATGTAAGACACTTCTGTGTTGTAATCTCCTTCTTTATAATATTGAAGATTAAATGGTGCATCTAAAAAGCTGAAATTTGGGAAAAGTCTTTTTGCAGATACTTTCATAGCTTGTTTAAACAAGTCGTAATTTATATCCTCTGGGTTATAATTTATTCCCTCTTTCACTTTAAATATTTGCACAGGGAAAATTGGTGTTTCGCCATCACCAAGACCAGCCTCAGTTGATAGCAGTAGATTTTTTATAACCATTCTACCTTGCTCTGATGTGTCTGTTCCATAGTTTAGTGAACTAAATGGAACCTGTGCACCTGCACGTGAATTCATTGTATTTAGGTTATGCACTAAAGCTTCCATTGCTTGGAACGTCGCCTTGTCTGTTTCTCTCCAAGCAGTTGGCTTTGCAAATGTTATTGCATCTTGCGCCACATTTTCGTCTATACCATTTTCAACAAGCGCTGCCTTTACTTTTAATGAATATTCATCAACATCATTCATGTTATGAAGTATACCAACTTTTTCTTTAATAGTATCTGCAAGTTCTTTATATTTATCGTAATCACCACAAAATTTAACTTGTAAAAAATT
>CAYJJB010000129.1:0-3210 GCA_964370405.1 uncultured Eubacteriales bacterium
TTTTTATTTCCGACATTTTGTATAATCATAAACTTACGCTCCTTTACAAATTCTACTATAACATAGTTATTCTATGGTTTTTGTAAAAGTAAATTTATTTATGAAATGAAATTTCTTTTATGAAATCCTTACACATTATATTAGATTTTTCATTGGGTTCTATTTCCTCTACTGCGTATGTTTCATCATTTGCTTCCCCTGGGGCTAACCGCTTACCGTCGTGCCTTATAATTGTACTTTTCCCTAAAAATCTCGCATCCATTCTCTCAGATTTTTCAAATCCCACTCTATTGCTTAGGACAAGAGGCGTTAGGTTTTCTATTGCCCTTATGCGAGATATGTCATATGTTGTTTCTCCGCCAAAATTTGCAAGAACACAAAGTAGCTGTGCACCATTTAACATTTGCTCTCTGGACATCTCTGGAAACCATAAGTCAAAACATATTTGAACCCCTATTTTAATGCCTTGCACCTCAAATACATTGTTGCTATTCCCACTGCAAAACATCTCTTTTTCATAGTTTGTAAGATGTATTTTTCTGTACTTTCCTATATACTCTCCCTGATTTACAACGACAGCAGTATTAAATATTAAACCCTCTTCTTTTTCTGCCATTCCAAAAACCAAAGCGCAGTCATACTCTTTAGACAGTCTAATCATTTCTGAGCAAATATGCCCATGTGGCACAGTTTCTGCCACCTTAAATAATTCCTCTTTGTCATCAAACAAGTACCCACAAAAAGCCAGTTCGGGTAGCACTACAATACTTGCAGCAATATTTTTAAGCATACTCTCAGTTTTATCAATATTTTCTTTTACCACCTTAGATACATCAAACTGTAAAAACGCAACTTTCATAGCTTCTCCTCTATACAAATCAAATATAATTTGCACTCGCAGTTTTGCTACAAGTGCAGTGTTAATTATAATCCTATCCAATTTCCTCATCTTAAAAGACTGATAAAAGCGATTGTCTACCTTTTCTTATAAGTCGATTATACAACTATTTACTTAAAAGTTCAATAATTTAAATAACAACACTCAAGTGTGTTTAAGTATTGGGCGACTAGTATCCGCGAAAAAAGAGATCTAAAATTTATTTATTGCTTTATTTGCATTTGCATGATAAAATTATATTATTGAATAACAATAAAAATAATTAAACATCTTTAAATATTATTTGCATATCAACTAAAATTAATGCAATCTAGTAACGAAAACCATAGTCAAACATACATATTGTATGAGTATTACGAAAAGGAGAAATATAATGAAAAGAAGATTATCAAAAATATTAGCATTGCTAATGATAGTATCAATAATGCAAAGCCCGCTTGTAGTGTTTGCATCAAGTGCTGGGGAAAGTGAATTAGGAACTGAAATTATTGCAGGAGAAGGCACGGAAGGAGAAGCTCCAGTAGGAACTTTACCTCCAGATCAAGGCGAGGGTGACGGAACTGGAAGCGAGCCTGAAGACCCACCGGTGCAAAGCATAATTACAGGTACAGTAAGTGAACCAGTAGTTGACGTGGACACAGGAAATGTAACAATAATAGTTACGCCTACTGAGGTTACAAGAGGAATAAAAGCTGTAGAAGTTGCAACATGGGATAGTAATATAGGAAAAGAAAATCCAGATAATATAACATGGCATACAGCAAGCGATAACGGAAATGGCACGTATAAAATAGAATTTAAAGTGGCTGATTATAATTATCTTGCAGGAATTTACACAGCCGATGCATATATTACAGATAGTGAAGATGAAAAAGTTCTGGTAAATTCTACAAGTTTTGAAATAAAAGCTAAAGCTCAGCCAACCACGCTGCCAAGTCTTCAGCCAACTGAGACAGACGCACCAAAAGAAGAGGTAACACAACAAGCTCCACTAGAAAATAAAGGTGGAACTATAGTTATAAGCCCATCAGTAGAAGTGACATCAATTGATTCATCAGCAGGAACAGCAAAGATAATAGTAAACTTAACAGGTTACGCAGGTGAAATTAAAGACATTTACATACCAACATGGAGCGCAGAAAATGGACAAAATGACATAGTGTGGTACAAGGCAACAAAACAAAGCGATGGAACATATGTAGTAAATTTTGATATAAAAAATCACAAATACAATTTAGGCGACTACAAATCACATGTATACATTGAAGACATGGCTGGAGCAAAAAAATATGCAGTAGGCATTAATTTTTCAGTTGAACCAAGTAGCAGTAAGATAACAGTAGATAGCAATACCACAGCAAGTGTTAGAACAATAGAACTCAGTAATGCGGTAAATCAAATGGGACAAACTGTTAGGGCCGCTGTTTGGAGTGTTGATGGTGGGCAAGATGATCTTCGCTGGCTAGATATGACATTAAGTGGAGGGAAATACACTTTACCACTTGATATCAATAGCTTTGAATCATCAGGCGATTATGTAGTACATATTTACCGATATGACAGTATGGGGAAATCAAGTTATATCACTGGAACTAGATTCAATGTTGAAAGAAACAACCAAATTGAATCAAAAATTTCTATTAATAATTTAAACTCAGACGCTGGAACAGCGCAGTTTACTATAAAATTAGGTGCGATGGCAGGTGGAGTGGAAACTATATATATGCCGACATGGAGTTCTGAAAACGGTCAAGATGATCTCGTCTGGTATGAGGCAACAAGGCAAAGTGATGGAACTTATGTAGTTAACTTTGACGCAGAAAAGCATGAGTATAGTTTGGGAAAATATAGTGTTCATATTCATTATAAAAACATTGATGGAAAAAGATCATATGTAACGGGATCTGGTTTTTCACTAGACCCAAGTCCAAGTAAGATATCCGTGCAAGATGTTGATGGGAGAGAAAATAGTTTTAACATTACACTTAGTAATCCAATAAATCAAAAAGGGCACGAAGTATTAGTGGCGGTATGGAGCCAAACAAATGGTCAAGATGATCTTAAATGGACAACAATGAAGCTTGATTCAACGGGATATTCTGCTACTATCAATATTTCAGACTATAAAACACTAGGACAGTACTATGCTCATATTTATACAAGAGATGAAGATGGTGTTAAAGTTTATCAAGGAGCGACAAACTTTAGTGTAACTGGCAAAGCTACAGGCTCGACACAAATTAGTGATATAAATGATAAAGCAGGAACATTCAAAGTTACGGTGAATTTAGATACTACAAACTGTAAGTCAG
>CAYJJB010000130.1:0-3097 GCA_964370405.1 uncultured Eubacteriales bacterium
GAAGGTAGTTTTTCTGAACAAGCTGCACAATATATTGCCTCATCCCTTGGTTTTGACAACCCAACTTTTGTTCCATTGGTTGGTTCGCAACGTGTTATTGATTCGCTAAAAAGTAAAGATGTACGCTACGGCGTTGTTGCCATAAGCAATAATTTAGCAGGCATTGTTAATGAGACTTTTCATGCACTTAGAAATGAAGATTTTGACCTAGTGACCACCGAAATATTTCCCATCCATCATTGTTTATTTGTAAAAAATAAAGATATTAACATTGAGAATGTGACTGAAGTGGTTTCGCACATCCATGCCATTAACCAAACTGAAAAAACTTTGAAAACGCTTTTTCCTAATATGCAAGCAGTGGCAATTGAGGATACTGCTATCGGGGCTCAAAGATTGGCAACAGGGCAATTGCCCGAAAATACTGCTGTTATATGTAGTAAACGAGCTGGGGAGATTTTTGGCTTACATCTTGTGGAAGAACACATAGAAGACAGCTCAGAAAATTTCACTGAATTTAGCATGTTTAAATTGCCATCTAATTAATTGTGTATTTTGTTTGTGAATAATGGTAAAAGTAAAATATAATTAATAGTTAACTTGGTCCAATTATGAAGAACTTACTAGGCAAGACGCTTTTTTGCACGCTTATTTATTTGCTAATGTTTAGCTCTTTGGCTGAATGTAAAGTCAATGACTATAGCCTTGCTCATTCTTCTATTCAATCCATTTACGGCTCAGGGCTCGGCCTTGGAAGTCAAGGTGTTAATGATGTGGCTCAAACTCCTGATGGCTATATCTGGTTTGCAAACTTTTCTGGTTTATTCCGTTACGATGGGAAAAATATTCTTAAAATAGATACGGATATTTATCCCAACTATACAGCAACTTCTGTCAATAAATTATTTGTTGCCGATGACGGTGTTTTGTATGTTGCTTCAAATAATGACGGTTTATTTAAATACTCTCAAAATAATTTTGAAAAAATAGAATATTCCTCAGAAATATTGCCATCTTCCATAAGCTATATCAATCAAAGTAATAATGGAGTTATTTATATTTCAACTAATTATGGCATTGGAAAAGTTCAAGACAACAAACTTAACTCACCAGAAAAGACAGGTCTTTATACCATTGCCATGTCACAATTTATTTTTGATAAAAAAAATTATCTGTGGGGAGTGGTGAATGATGGCTCTATTGTAATTGCTCATGATGATGACATTATATCCTCATGGGATTTTGATAAAAAATATGCTGCAAGGGCCATCTATAAAACTAAGCAAAATAAAATTCTTATAGGCACAACAAGTGGGCATGTGCTTGAAGTGGAATTTGATAATAATCTTAAAATTATCAACACGTACCATGATAATGGTTTAAGAAGCTTAAACGGTATTTATGAAGATGCAACAGGAAAAATTTGGGCTTATTCAGACCATAGTATCGGCTATTTTGATGAAAATATGACTTTTATTACCCTTAAAGGTCTTGAAATAGATACTTTTATCCAAAATATGCTAGTCGATCATCAAAACAATTTCTGGTTTGCCTCCAATAGAGAAGGTGCTTTGAGTCTTAGTCCTTCGTATTTTAATCAAGAAAACTTTCCAAGTACAAGCTCAACCTATGTAAACGCCACTGTTTTTTGGAATAATCATCTTTATATTGCAACGGATGAAGGCGTATTGATTGCTGGGAACGAGGAAAAAAGCAACGCCATTACTTCATATTTTAGCGGAGTGCGAGTGCGTGCAATGCTAGTAGATAAAGATAATAACTTTTGGATAGGTACATATTCTGATGAGTCCTATGGGCTTGTAAAAATCAATGAAAACATGGAGTTTTCAAACTATACCTCTCAAAACGGCTTAAGTAGTGATTGGATTTATGCTCTTTTTGAAAAGAGCGACGGAACAATATGGGTTGGGACCGATAGTGGCGTTAGTGTTATTAAAGACCATAATATTATTGATGGTTATATTGTTAATGATATGCTTCATAATCAACGAATTTTATCATTATACGAAAATAGTAATAATGTAATGATAGTTGGTACCGATGGTAGTGGAATGTTTTTTATTGAAGATGGTATAATAATAAAGAAACTAACTATACGAGATGGCCTGCAAAGTGATGTTATCTTAAAAGTTGCTGAAGATAAAGAAAATGGCACTCTTTTTATTACTACTGGTTCAAACACTTTAAGCAGTTATAATTACCAAGGTAGAGTAGAGACAATCACTTCATTTGTATCAGATGGAAATATATATGATATAAAATTTTTCAAAAATGATTTACTTGTTTTATCCGAAAACGCTGTATACAAAATCGATACTACTACTTTAAGAAATAACAAAGCAAAATTTCTTATTTATGATTATGCAAGGGGTTTACGCACGCATATTTCTTCATTCTCACAAAATATAATGCACAAAAATAATACATTGTATATTTGTGCAAGTAATAATGTTTATTCCCTAAATTTTGATAGAAAAGTTAAAGATAGTATTGCATCTCCTGTTGTATTAACTTCAATTTCTTTAGACTCTAAAGTTTATTATAAAGATTTTGACAAAATAATAGTTGGACCCAATGTAGAGCGTGTAACTTTTAATTTTGCCTATTTAACTTTTGATCGTAAAGAAGACAGTTCAGTTTTCTATATGCTTGAAGGCTTTGATAAAGAATATAAAGAAATAAAATTTAAGAACATTTATTCTGCTTCTTATGTGAACCTACCTTACGGTGAATATAGTTTTAAGATAAAGGGAAAAGATTATCAAGGCAGAGAAAGCTCAAATATTAGTTCCGTTCCATTAGCTATTACTCCTAATTGGTATGAAACAAAAGCAATCACAATATTTTTTGTTTTATTTGCTTTTGTCTTTGCTGTGGGCTTAATATGGTATTTTTATAAAATTCGTGTGGCGGCAATTTTTAAAAAGAACTTAGAATTTAGGAATATTACACGAGAATTTGTTTTTGCCTTTGTGGGTATTATTGATGCAAAAGATACTTATACAAATGGTCATTCAAGGCGTGTTGCCTATTACTCTCTTATGATTGCAAAATCTTGTGGCTTTCCTGCCACTGA
>CAYJJB010000131.1:0-3076 GCA_964370405.1 uncultured Eubacteriales bacterium
ACCTTGCGTACATTAATAGTTTCTTCCACGTAGTTTATATACTCTAAAACTTCTTTTTCTTCTTTAAAGTATACGCTCAGTGTCATTACTGGCGTTTCTATAGAGATATTATCTTTCCCCTCCATATAATACACTTTGTAAGTATCTATAGGTGTCATCACCACTTCATTAGGTGAGCCTCCATAACCCTCTAAAAATTCACCCTGCGTGCCCTCGAATAAGCCTATTATCTCAAATTCATATGTAATATCTCTGTCAAATAACTCCTTGTTAAGTTGGTCGTATGCAGTAAATGTGTCGCCTATTTTTAAATTATTCATGTCTGCAAGCTCTTTTGATATTAAGCCGACTTTTTCCCCTGCATCGTCTATGGTGATATGCCTACCCTCTACTAGTGTAAACCCAAAAGCTGTAAAGGCTATGTCGGTTTTGGAGTCCACCATCATATATAAATATCCGTCATATTCCTTATAATAAGGTGTTTCTATAGAATTTTCAACAAGTTCATATTTATCGCCATAACCCAAAAAGGCAAAGCTGGAGTAATTATATCCGTCTATATAATCGGGTACAAGTAACTCGTCTAATTTTTCCTTATCTATGTCATAAACACTTGAACTTATAGCCCCGTTATCATTTATAGAAACACGAGATGGCGTGACCGTTACCGAATTTTTAACAGATAGCTCCAAGGTCTTAACATAATCATCAGCCGTTTGATAGATAATTAAGCATGCCACAATAAAAGCAAATACTACCGAAAAAATTACTATTTGCAAAATTGTCTTGCTGATATTTACTTTTAAGCTAAGATATGCTCGTTTTATGCTGTTCATATCTTCATCTCCTGTAAATTGAGATTAAATAGCGCAAAATACCTTGCGCTATTTTTTATGAGTAATAAAGCCCGTGTGCAACTATAAATTGTGATGAACTATATGGCTTCGTTGTATATTCTAATGGTCTCCCCATTCCTGGTGAATAACATACACATGTACACACACTGCACTTACATGCATACATATAGATAGATTTTTTAATTCTTTCTTTCCTTTTTAAACTCTTTTTCATATCGATTCCTCCTTAAAATTTTATCTGTAAAATATTCTGGGTATTCAAAATATTTACCTCCTACTAGTAAGTAGCACCCTCGGTTTAATTCTTGTAATGTAAATCGTTTGAATAAGTGCCGAGATTATTGTTAAAATCCCTGCAAAAGCTATGAAGGTCAGCAGTGTTTCCAAGTGGTAGGTCGGGGTAACGTTTGGTGCTACGCTTATGTCTGTTGGTTCTTTTAATACCATTACCGTAGCTATAGTGTGGTAAGACCTATCTCGATAGCCTGCTTCTTGTGCGTACCCTGTATTTGAAATTTCACTAATTTGACTATTCAGCACAGATTGTCCCTCATATGCACTGTTTGTATAGTGGCTTATTATCGGCACACCTACAATAATTCCTATTAAAATCCCTATTATCGATGAAATAATTATTATACTTAGCGTTTCCACACATACCTGCATGGCTATTTTAAATTTACTTTCACCCATAGAGAGTAAAACGCCAAATTCTCTGTATCTTTTCTTAATAGAGTTTGCGGATATGAGTATTAATATGAGCACTGCTCCGCCTACAAAGCCTATCAGCGCAAAGGCAGATAAGTCACGCACCCTTTCTATAGGTTCTGCCACCATTTCATACCATTCGTTGTCACGGTGCACATCGACAAATTTATTATCCATGAAATATTCAACTGTTTCTTCAAGCTCTAAACCCTGTGCTTCTTCGGGGACAGGCGGTGGACTTAGGTCGTACCTTGTTTCATACACTTTTCGCACATTAAAAGTTTTTTCTACATATTCAATGTAGTCCCTAACTTCTTGTTCGTCTTCAAAATACACACTAAGCGAATACGAAGGGGCGGAGGGGTTTTTGTTGTCTTCTCGACTGTGAATGACACCGTAAGTATCTATTGGCATCATAATAATTTCGTCGGGTGAAGAGCCGTAACCCAGCAAAAATTCCTCTTTTTCTCTATCAAATATCCCTACAATTTCAAGTCGATATTCCACATCTTGGTCACGATACTTTTTTAACAACAAGTCATATCCTAAAAGTGTATCACCTAGTTTAAGCCCATTCATCTCGGCAAATTCTTTTGATATCAAACAAACATTTTCCCCAGCATCATCTTCGGTAATATGTCTACCCTCTATTAGATTAAATCCATAACTTGTAAAGGCTATATCAGTTTTAGAATCAACCATCAAATAGGCTTCCGCATCGTATTCGTATTCTTCTGTATAGAAATTTGTTTCTATAGTGTTTTCAAATAATTTATATTTCCCTCTATACTCTAAGGGTATTGCAACTGAGTAATTGTAGCCATCAATATATTCAGGCATTAAAAGATTTTCAACATCTTCTTTTTCAAAAGCATATGAGCCACCAATTGATCCGCCCGGAACATTTTCATACATAGCAGAAGCCTCAATTGTAACCGCATTCTTAACAGACATTTCCAATGTCTTAACATAGTCATCAGCAGTTTGATAGATGATAAGACATGCGACAATGAACGCAAATACTACTGAAAATATTACTATTTGCAAAATAGTTTTACTCATATTTGATTTTAGACTAAAGTACGCTCGTTTTATGCTGTTCATATCTTCATCTCCTGTAAATTGAGATTAAATAGCGCAAAATACCTTGCGCTATTTTTTATGAGTAATAAAGCCCGTGTGCAACTATAAATTGTGATGAACTATATGGCTTCGTTGTATATTCTAATGGTCTCCCCATTCCTGGTGAATAACATACACATGTACACACACTGCACTTACATGCATACATATAGATAGATTTTTTAATTCTTTCTTTCCTTTTTAAACTCTTTTTCATATCGATTCCTCCTTAAAATTTTATCTGTAAAATATTCTGGGTATTCAAAATATTTACCTCCTACTAGTAAGTAGCACCGTCGGTTTAATTTTTGTTATGTAAATTGTTTGAATAAGCGCCGAGATTATTGTTAAAACTCCCGAGAAAGCTATGAAAGTCAGTAAAACCTCTA
>CAYJJB010000132.1:0-3030 GCA_964370405.1 uncultured Eubacteriales bacterium
ATGGTCAAAATATGCCAACACTCGCAACATTTCACTTGCTTTGTGATGCCCTAAGTATTGACCCACATGAATTTATGTCATTGTATAGACAAGTTTTAGCACAAAAAGAAGATGCTCAATCAAGTATACCTAAGATATAAAAAAAAAGATATTACATTAGCCCCGATGGGGCAATCTGAACACGCACAGACAAAAAAGCTTGTTTTAATTACCCTCTCAAGAACCTTGCTTCATAGCAATTTCCTTATAAATTTGGCTGATTTTATTCATTAGATCAGCCACCTCTTGCCGCACTTCATTAGCATGCTGAACATCTTCTGCTGAACATTTAGGAATTTGTATATTCTTCACATTTTCAATCGTGATGGTTTTAACACCTTCACCTTTGGCTTGATTGGTTAAATCTTCCTTAACCAATTCTTTTCGCAAATAGCCAAAGAGCCATGCAGGATCAATTGCAAATGGACGTATGATAAGCATAGATTTACTCGCAACATATCCACCTACACTAGTACCATCTACATCCTCTTGCTCAAGTAAATGCCGATCAGGTAAATCATCTACAAAACCAACCTTACCTAGACTATCCAAGCTTCCACGGAAATTCATCACAATGTCGTCAGGTTGTAGAAGATATTTGCCCTGCTTGCCCATTGATGTAATTTTTAAATTAACATCTTGAGTTTTTGACAAATCAACAAAACCAGACACTTGGTCGATGTTTGCAAGCCCAATCTCTTTGTAAATTAAACCAGAAATATCTTTATATTTCTCATCATTTTCAAATGCTGGCCTTAATGACGATGATTCTACATATAGATCAAAATCAAAAACTGTTCGTGGAATTTGGCAGCGTAAAACATGTGCAACATCACCAAGCGTTGTAATATTTTTTGCTTTATCGGACTCATATTCGGCTAAATGAACAGAGGGTGTAAGATCACATTTTGGACTTTGTAAAAGGCTTTGCGTAGAAACTTGTATGCCTGTAGCCATTTGATGCAATGCTTGCTCCATATCTAAACTTCCTGCCCCAAAGCCTGTGCCAACTACTTGTGACATTACAATGGCTTCTTGCTTGGCATTGCTCAAGGTGATTATTGAAGGATAGATGTTCACTGCTTGTCTTCTAGGGCGTGGCACTTGCACAACATTTTCAACGAGTTTGCTTTTAACCCATTCTCTTCTGGCGTGAGTGTAAATATCTAATCTTAAGAAATTTATATTAACGAGCAGCACTCCCCCTGCAAGATTCTCTACTGCCAGACCCTCACTAATACAGAGTGGATTTTGACTTAAAATATAAGAATTTTCAGGAAGTTTATCACCTAAAGCTTGCCATGAACTTTGTGTATGCACATTCAAAAGATCACATATTGCTCGCCTATCTTCGCTATTTTTTACATCAACATATATGGATGCTCCAAACTTACTCAAAAGCACCGCCACTGGCAGAAGCTCAAAATCTAGGAGGACAATATTTGTGGGATTTTTGATTTGGCAAGCAAGAACATTGGCAAGCAAAAAACATAAATCATGTGCAGGGAAAAATTTAGGATATCGAAACCGCATTTGCATTATCAGATAGTAAAATACCTCTGCAATGCCGTGTGTTTCTATTAGGGCTTTAAAATCATCTTCGCCTAGAAAAGCTCTTTCAAATTCACTGACATATATACGAATACCCTTTTCATAATCACGATCGTTCGAAGGGCTGGAATATTCCGTATCAACATAAATTTCACGCCCTTCTTGAGATATGGCATCCGTAATAGCTTCAAATAGTTTTTTGTCATATGAAAACATATTCCCTCCCTCGATGGTTAGGATATATATCCAAATTTGAAAAATGACAATAGTTAAAGATTTATTTTATTTTATTCGACTATAATTATCTAATTTTATTAAATTTTAATATTTTTTAATAATTTAAAATTGCTTTTAGTATTTTTTAGCTTGATTTAAGTTAAATCTTGCTCTAAAAAATACTTACAACATGTGGAAAATAGCATCGAAAACTATCCACAAAAATACAGGAGAAAATTATGCCCACACCAGTAGGATTTGTAAAGTATAATGATGATAAAAAAAATCAGGAAAAGATTGTTCCTATCATCAAAATTGATTTGAGCAAAATCATTCAGTTTGATTCAGGGAAAACCCTAAATTTTGCAGATGCAAATGTGCATACTTTAGTGTTTGGCACAACTGGCTCTGGCAAAACATCTTCTGTAGTGCTCCCTGCACTTAATGCATGTTTAGCTAATGGCTTTGCAGGTTTTGTGGTTGATATCAAGAACAATATGACGGAAAAGGTTAAAACCATTGCCAAGCAACATGGGCGTGAAGCAGATGTGATTGAGTTAGGTTCAGAATTTTCCGCAATGCCAATCAATATTTTACTAGGCATGGATCGTCATGAAATTTATGATTTTTTGTATAATCTTATGATCACAGTAGTGAATGAGAGCGACCATAATCACCACTGGCACATTAAAGGACTTGTTGTAGCTACTGATTTGGCTGAAATGCTACTTTATTTATCAAAGCTAGATAAAACGTTTACACCAACTATCGGATTAATTTCACAGCTCATGGATAGCTTCGAGGATTCATCCAAGTTGTTTGAACAATTTGAAAATAACAAAAAGTTGTTTGTTGATAAGAGCACATCTTTATTAAAAATTGATAGCTTTATTGCATCAGTTAAAAGTAATAGATTTCATATTGTTAATGCCGAAGCAAAAACAAGAGAAGGCAAAACAAAAGGCTCTACATTTGACGAGCAGACAACTTGGGCTTTTGCAGCTATACGCAACGCTTTGCGTAACTTTTTACAAACTCCGGGCTTATTGCGAAACTTTGGAGCGGTAACGGATGTAACATTTAACATGCAAGAAGCCCTTGAACAAAAAAAGGTTGTTGTGCTTCGCTTTAACCAAGCTTCAGGACCAGTAGGTGCAAGTATTGCACGTTATTTAACAGGTCAATATTACAAAGCGGTTTACGCTACAGGGCTTAAACTTCCAG
>CAYJJB010000133.1:0-1686 GCA_964370405.1 uncultured Eubacteriales bacterium
TAGCAAGATAGGCAAGTAATACTCCAATAATAATATATTCTGGTAATGAGAGTGACGTTGAAACATCACTCTCAAGTGTCACATTATTTAGTTTCAAGAAAAACACAACCGCTACCATTGCAGTTATAATTAGAAAAGAAGAGAAAAAAAATGATTTTTTTCTCTTTTCTACAACATGGTTTATGTTGTTAATTAACTCTTTCATTTTTTCACCGTAATTTTAATTTTTTATTTAAAGCTAAAATCTTCATGTACTAAAGTAAGGTTGGAATTATAGTATGGATCTCCAACTTCGAGCTCTTTTCTCCAACGATCAAGGAAAAGGTTTGTTTCCCCACTAAATCTGGCTTGCTTTTCAGGTGTATCTTCAGTACCTCTACTAATTGATTCATGATGGTAAAGTTCTGCATGAGGTGTCCAACATATTAAATATCCTTTTTGCCTTATTCTCATGCATAAATCTATATCATTAAAAGCTACTTTGAACAAAGGATCAAGCCCATTAAGTTCTTCAAATACTGAACGCTTTATCATCATAGAAGCTGCTGTTACTGCTGATAAATTTTGTGCATAACATAGTCTACCCATATAACCTAAATCAGCACGGTCAAAGTATTTATGACTATGTCCAGCTACTCCACCAATACCTACTATTGCGCCTGCATGTTGTATTGTATCATTATCATAGTAAAGCATAGCACCTGTTGCGCCAACGTCATCTCTTTGGTTATACATAAGCATTTCTTCTATCCAGTTTGGCGTTATAACTTCAATATCGTTATTAAGAAGAATTATTTGTTCACCTTTGCAATATTCAAATCCAAAATTATTTATTTTAGAGAAATTAAAGTCACCTCTATAGTATACAACTTTAATATTTTTTTTAGTTTGAAGTGCGTTATAATACTCAAATATTTTCTTCTCTACACTATTATTCTCAACTATAATTATCTCGAAATTTTCATATGTCGATAATTCAAAAATTGAATCTATACAAGTTTTTAATATATCTTTACAGTCTTTATTGGGAATAATAATTGACACAAGTGGTGTGGATGTTAAGTCATACTTAATTCTGTATGTGGACGGCAATGCCCTAGAGCTTTCAATCTCGGCATTTTGTCCACATCGTTTAATATGTTCTTTAACCGCATTTTTACCGGCATCTATAGCATAAGTTTTTGAACTTATATCCATTGCAACAGAATTTGGATGACTCCTCCAAAAATAAAGAATTTTAGGAACATGTGAAACCTTTTCAGCGTTTTCAGTAAGTCTTAAAATCATATCATGATCTTGTGAACCATCAAATTCTTTTCTAAACCCACCTGTCAAATCAAGTAACTTTCTACTAAACACGGTAAAATGACAAATATAATTTACAGCTCTCAAATTATCAATAGCAAAATCAGGTTTAAAGTGAATTGTAGTAGCATTATTTATATTACCTTGGAAAGTAAGTTCGTCACAGTATATAAAATCCGCATTATTATCACAAATTTCAATCATGTAGTAATAAAGTACTGCTGGGTGTAGTAAATCGTCGTGGTCAAAAAGTGCTATATAGTCACCACTTGCCATATCAATTGCGGCATTTGTATTTTCAGATATACCTAAATTTTCAGTAAGGTTTTTATATACTATTCTCGAATCATTTTTTGAATATTCCATACATATATCTTCTAT
>CAYJJB010000133.1:1696-3005 GCA_964370405.1 uncultured Eubacteriales bacterium
ATTATCATCGCTGCCATTTGCAAGACATAACTCCCAATTGCCATAGGTTTGGTCTATAACTGACTGTATCATCTCTCTTAAAAAATTCTCGGGGGTATTATAAAGGGGCACAACAACACTAAATTTGATATTCTTAGAAAATTTAGTGTTTGACTGCAATTCTCTTTCTTTTTCCGTTAAAGTATTTGAGATTTTGTAATTTTTCAAATCTTTTTTTCGCTTATTTAAAGATTTAATCTTAACAATCATAGCCTTAAAGCCATGGAGTTTCCAGTAATGCAAAGCTTTGTATGGAAGCCTTGTAAGTGGACATACTCTAAAGGCTTTTTTTGTTGTTCTTATTATAAATCTAAATGGCTTTGTCAGCTTCCAACTGGTAGAATTTATCACTGAATTATACATTGCTTGATTGCTATTATTTTTATTTTCTGCTTGATGCAATAAGTTTAATGTACGAGCAAGCTCTGCTTTTGTTTCATTTAATATTATGTTTGTATTTGTAAATTTTTCATATAATTCATTGTAATTTTGCACCTTTTGCTTCTCACGATTTGCAAGTACTGGTAACAATGACAAAATCATATCATTATCTGTATCAATAGAATATTTTTCAAAAATAATATCTATTTTTGTTCCTGAATTTTCAAACATTATCTGCGGATTAGGTGTCAAAAATATCTCATACTCATCAATAGTGTATCCGTTAATATTTTCGTAATCAACCGAAACTCCATTTAAATATATTTTAAAATTTTTGATCAAACAGTACTTCTTTTCTCCAAGGTCAAATCTTACTTTTTTTACATTCGATGAAAGCTTTATGGTGCCTTTATACAATCCTTCATCACTTTCTTTTTCTAAATTAAAGGAAACTTTATTCTTAATTTCAAATCCTAAACCCATATCCTTATATAGATATGAAGTGCACTTATCCAATATATTGCCCCCTCTAACGCAAATAGTAAATATATATTTAAATTACAAAGATAATAGTTCCACATTTGCGATAATTCACAAAAAGGCTTTTACATCGTAAAATAAATTTTAAGTATCTATCTCTTCACAAACCTTAATTAAATGATCAATCAACATATCCATATCTTCGCAAGTCAGTTGATTGCTCATATGTCCTATTCTAAATAAATCGTGTGCTAATTCACCGCCGTTTGGAGTAATATATATCTGATACTTATCTCTTAAGTCATTAGAAATCTTTTCTGCATCATACATACCTGTACATACTGGTGTAACACAGTTTGACAACGGATAATTGGGAATTACAAGCGACGTTCTTTGCACTAGTTGTTCT
>CAYJJB010000134.1:0-2983 GCA_964370405.1 uncultured Eubacteriales bacterium
CAAAAAACCTTCTTGCAAAATACTGGGGCGAATATTTAGGGCTTGGTGATAATTTTTTAGAAAATTTACAAGGGCTTAATACGCTTAAAATTTATAGTTCTGACGAGTTTAAACATAAACAAATGAACAAACAGGCAGAGAGATTTAGAAAAATTACAATGAAAGTCCTTTCAATGCAACTTAATTCAATAATAATTATGGATATAGTGGCATATGGAGGTGCGGCGCTGGGAATAATTTTTGCTTTGTTTGAGTTTAATGCAGGCAATATATCGTTGTTTGGCATGTTTGCAATAATGCTATTGTCAGCAGATTTTTTCTTGCCGCTTAGAATTTTGGGAAGTTTTTTCCATATTGCGATGAACGGAATTGCCGCAAGTAAAAAAATATTTACTTTGCTTGATATTGAAGAGGGTAATAAAAACACAGAAGAATTAGATGAGGTTGATATTAAATTTAAAGGCTTAAACTTTGCCTATGATAACAATCAAGTTTTACACGATATTAATATAGATATACCAAAAAATAGTTTTGTTTCAATAATTGGTAAAAGCGGTTGTGGAAAGTCGACCATAGCGGGAATTTTGACAAAGATTAATGAAAATTATGGAGGCAGTGCCACTGTAGGCGGACTAGAACTTTCTAGGATTTCAAGAAAAAGTTTATTGAAAAAAATCACTTTAGTTTCAGCAAATTCATATATCTTCAAAGGAACTGTGCGTGAAAATCTTTTAATTGCAAAGAAAAATGCCACTGATGATGAAATGTGGGAAATGCTTGCTAAAGTCAATCTGGCAGATTTTCTACGGGACGAAAATGGACTTGACACCGCACTGCTTGAAAAGGGAAGTAATTTTTCAGGCGGACAGTGTCAAAGGCTTGCGCTTGCAAGAGCACTTTTGCACAATAGCGAAATATACATTTTTGACGAAGCGACAAGTAACATTGACGCCGATAGCGAAAACGAAATAATGAATGTTATAAGTGAACTTAGAAAAACAAAAACAGTTATACTTATTTCACACAGGCTACTTAATGTGGTGAGTTCTGACATGATTTATATGCTAAAAGATGGTAATTTAGTAGAGAGTGGAACTCATGAAAATTTGCAGGCAAATAAATGTTATTATGCAAAACTTTGGAAGGTGCAGCAAAACCTTGAAAACGTGGAGGTGCAAAACTGATGAAAAAACGCTCTTCATTTACTGTTATGACAAGGCTTATAGGTCTTGTAAAGCCTCTTGCGCTTATTATGATAATTGCAATCCTTATGGGTTGTCTTGGCTATTTTTGCGCAAGTTTTATCACCGTGTTTGGCGGATATGCAGTAGTAGATATTATAGAAAATAGCGGTGCAAATCTTTATATATTCATTACAATAATTGCTATAATTGCTGTTTCTCGTGGAATACTTCATTATATAGAGCAGTACTGCAACCACTTTATAGCATTTAAGCTACTCGCTCTTATTCGTGACAAAATTTTTACAGCGCTAAGAAAACTTGCACCTGCAAAACTTGATAGCAAAGACAAAGGAAATCTTGTGTCAATTATAACCTCCGATATAGAGCTTTTAGAAGTTTTTTACGCACATACTGTGTCACCAATTTGTATAGCGTTTATTACATCATGTGTTGTGATATGCTTTATAGGCAGTTTTAATATTTTGCTTGGAATTATCGCTTTGCTTGCGCATATAACCGTCGGTGTGCTTATACCTATATTTGTTTCGGGCAAAAGTAAAAAAAGCGGTGAGGATCATAGAGAGCGAGTTGGAGGGCTAAATACATATTTTCTTGACAGCTTGCGTGGATTAAAAGAAATTATGCAGTATGATTATATAAAGAAGCGCAAATTAAAAATTGCTGAGTTATCTGAAGAAATCGAAAGTTCTAATAAAGAAATAAAAGCTTATGTCGCTAAAACATACTCGCTTACAAACTTTGTCATACTTGCTTTTTCTGTTGCAATGCTTTTTGTGTCGTCGCATTTATATTTGCAAAATAATATAGACTTAAGCTCGGTCATTGTGCCGACACTTATGTTATTTTCTTCTTTTGGGGCAGTTACATCTGTTGCCAATTTGGGCGCTGGTCTAACACAAACAATAGCCTGTGGCAATAGAGTTCTTGATATTTTAGAAGATACACCTGTTGTAGAAGAAGTGAAAAACGGCAAGGACATAGTGTTTGAAAATGCACAATTAATCGACACTGATTTTTCTTATGGAAATGAAGATATACTGAAAAACTTCTCTTTGAACATAGACAAAAACAAAATACTTGCCATAAGCGGAAAGAGTGGCTGTGGCAAATCCACCGCACTTAAACTGCTAATGAGATTTTACGATGTACAAGGCGGTGAGGTTTTAATTTCAGGTGAAAATGTAAAAAATATCAATACAAAAAGTCTTAGAGATAACGAAAGTTTTGTAACTCAAGAAACACATATATTTCATGATACTATAGAAAATAATATAAAAATTGCTAATTTAAGCGCAAGTAGAGAGGACGTTATAAAGGCGGCAAAATCAGCCTCGCTTCACGAATTTGTTCAAAATCTTCCAAATGGATACGACACACAAGTAGGCGAGCTTGGCGACACTATATCGGGTGGAGAAAAACAGCGAATAGGCATAGCGAGAGCTTTTTTACATAATGCTAATTTAATACTACTTGACGAGCCGACAAGTAATCTTGACAGTCTAAACGAGGCGGTTATATTAAAATCGCTTAAATTATGTAGTGATAAAACTGTAGTTTTAGTGTCACACAGAAAATCTACAGTTAAAATAGCAGATAATGTCTTGAACATGGAAACGACGAGGCAAAGCTGATGTATAAAATTCAAAACGAAAAACGCATTGTTAAATTGATGATAAAAATTTATTGCAAAAAACAACATAATGAAAAACAACTTTGCAAAAATTGTACAGAGCTGTTACAATATGCTAATGAAAGAATTGAAAAGTGTCCTTTTAAGG
>CAYJJB010000135.1:0-2884 GCA_964370405.1 uncultured Eubacteriales bacterium
TTGAAAAGCAAAGCGAAGGCAGCATCACATTAGACAGCACTAAGGATGGCTTTCGGCCCATTACTGGAGAAGCTGGGTCTAAAGGAAAAGAAAAAAGCCCTCTTGAGGAGCTTATAGAGCAAATCAACACACGTTTTGGCACAGAATTTACCGAAATGGATAAAGTGGGTATGCAAATGCGTAACGACTTTAAAGCTGACCCTCAAATGGTGAACTATGCCAAAGATAACGATGAAGAGAATTTTAAACTTATTTATGAGAAGTATTTCAAAACTATAGCTGCAAAACGCTATGCACAAAATGATACTTTCTTTAAAATGCTTTTCTCTAGCCCAGAAATGCTTGAAATGCTCATGAACGGTATGCGGTCGGATATTTATCGGGCGTTACGGGACGAGGTGGCATGATGAAATATAAAATTAATGATGATGTAATAAACCTTAATGAACTAATGCAGAGGGCTACTGAAGCTTTAGCGCATCAAAGCTTTGCAGCTAACAAAGTTATGCAGGGCGTAGCCGATGGTTTAGCTCATATGGCGGCTCAGCAAAGCCTAACTGTTAACAAAATAATACAGGATGTTACTGGAGGCTTAGCTCAGGCTATAGCTCACCACGACTCAGCAGTTAATAAAGCAATGCTGGGTGTAGCTGAAGGCTTAGCTCAAGCTATAGCGCATCAAGACGTTACTGCTTCTTATGAGAAAACTTTAAAGGACTGGAGCCAAACCTTTAAAGGGATTAATGAATGTGATTTTTCTGAGGTTTTGAAAGCATCACAGGTGGTTGCGTCAAATGTTTTAGATGCTGAAAGCTTGTCTACAAGTTTAAACGCTAGTAACTTACATAATGAAACTAAAGATAGTTTGCCACAACGTGCTGCTGACGGAGAAAACTTACAGGGAAATGATGAATTATCACTTGAAGATATAGAATTTATTTCAGCCGAAGTGCTAAACTTTTCAAGCGCTATTTCCGAGAGAGAGTCTAACTGGCAACACAAGTTGTCGGCCTCGATTGAAAGAGCGCAAAAGAAAAATCCAATTTTAAGTGCTATACTAATTTATATTATATTTGTGTTAGTTATTCCTAATTTTGCAAATAGGGGTATTGATGCTTTAATTGTTAAATACTGCTCAATAAAAGATTCACCAACAGGGCAAGCGCAAGTTATTGATAATGTAACTTTAAATACGAATGTTATTATTATAAATTCAGCCCCTTATTACCATGAAGTTTATGTTTTTGATGAAGAAAATAAACTATGTAAACAGGGGTGGGTAGCCAAGAAAAATGTACAAATTTTAAAAATGGAGAACAAATAAAACATATTTAAATGAGCTTTATGGTAAAACGCCCTTCTGGGTAAAGACTTACCTTTTGCTTATTACATAAAACAAAACATCAGAGGCACACCCATTCCCTCTACAGACGGATAGGGAATACCTCTGTTAACTAGTATAAAACAGACTAAATATCACACAATTACTGGTGAAAACTCCTCTAAAGCTGATTTTTTAAAATGCTCAAAATCTTTTTCACCATAAGAGCCCATTTCTACCGCTTTTTCAAAAAAAGAATGCATCCTGTAGGCAAAATCCTCTGAACAAATTAGTTGGTTATAATCTTCAATGAGGGGGGTAAACCGTAAAAATGTTTCTTGTTGAAATCTGGCTTTATACTCATCTACTAATATCCCCTTAGCTTCGTGGCCAGTAAAAGGGTCTATTATTTTAGAAATATATGTAATATTCCATGGAGCTGTAAAAGTATAAACATTTTTTGTTCTACCAAAAACATGCGAAACTTGGTAGTTAGAAATTAGCTTAAAGTTTACTCTTCTAGTTTTTGAGTACCCTGTTAAATTCCGTATAACTTCAGATGGCGCTTTGTTGTTAGTGGGGTCTATTTTTATATTGTTATGCCCATAGACCTGGTTGTAAAAATCTGTAAAAAAGTAGCTATTTTTTGCGTTTCGTCCATATCCTCTTATGTAAACCTCTTTGTTTGTCTTTATTCTATACTTTAGATTTTCCCATTCAACTTTAGCTATTTTGAATGGTATATAAATTGTTTCTTGAATACAAAAATTAAAAAAATCATCTTTGTTTATCATTCCAGAATTAAAAAATCGTTCATAAGAATCTAACATATAAGCCTCTTATTTATTTTATTTTGCATTTATGCATTATCTCTACAGCAGTATTTTTTTGAGCATTAGATGATTTTTTAGAATGCAAAATGATATACTCTAAGCATTCAGTAAGTAATTTTGTGTTATTGATTATGCTCATCCCATATCCATATCTTATGTTTGCACCTGACTCATTTGATAATTTTCTTCCAGCACAGTATGTTATAAATTGTGCCCGTGAGGGGCGTGAATATAAAAAATCAAAATTATCAAGAAAAAACTTTATACCAATTCCGTTAAGAGCTCTAGGCATTGTCATAGTGTTATCTCCATGTAGTGTTGTAGGGTTTGTATTATAAGCCTCAGCTTTAATTTCTTACCTGAGTCTAGTGTTACATGTTTTTGCTGTCATGCGCAAGTATTTTTTTCTTTAACATGCTTAAAAAATTGATTTTTTCTTTAATATTATTAAAGATGTCATGTTCTTTAAATGCTTTAATTGCGCTAACTTTTTAACACGCTAAAAGTGTGGAGAGTGCTTAACATGATGAGAACACTTCGTACGTTTTAAAAATGTCCTGTGGAACCTTGCACGACGTTTCTCTGACGATGACCTACTAGAACGTGAGTTATCCTACGGACGCCAAGGATTTCAACTTCAGTTTATGCTTGATACACGTCTATCGGACGCTGAGCGTTATCCTCTGAAACTTTCAGACTTGATAGTTCTAGGATGCTCCCCTTCAGATGC
>CAYJJB010000136.1:0-2863 GCA_964370405.1 uncultured Eubacteriales bacterium
AAGTTGGTGCAGCTACAGAAATCGAAATGAAAGAGAAAAAACTTAGAATAGAAGATGCTCTTGCAGCTACAAAAGCAGCTGTTGAAGAAGGTATTATTGCAGGTGGTGGTACAGCTCTAATTGATGTTATCCCTGCTGTAAAAACTTTGGTTGAATCACTTGAGGGCGATGAGAAAATTGGTGCTTCTATACTACTAAAATCACTTGAAGCTCCTGTAAGACAAATTGCAGAAAATGCAGGTGTTGAGGGTTCTGTTATAGTAAACGAACTTCTAAATAAATGCACAGTAGGCTATGGCTACAATGCACTTACAGAAAACTTTGGCGATATGATAGACTTTGGTATAGTTGACCCTACAAAAGTTACACGCTCAGCGCTACAAAACGCTGTATCGGTAGCGGCTACAGTTTTAACAACTGAAAGCTTAGTTGCTGACATTAAAGAGCCTGCACCAGCAATGCCTGCAGCTCCTGACATGGGCGGAATGTACTAATAACCAAAAGGGTTGTGACGAAATTGTCGAAAATTCGTAGGGGCGAACCTGTGTGTTCGCCCGAAACTAATGGTAAAATCCAAGGTTTCGGGCGGTCACATAGGACCGCCCCTACATTTGTCTGTCAATTTGACAGAGATTATTTTATTGCGTCACAGCCTCTTTTCTAATTTTAAATTAATAGTTAATAATAAAGGAATGTAAAATTATGAATATTGGACTTAAAGGAATTAAAAAAACAATTGTAAACGACACTAACACAGCAAAGGCTGTTGGTAGCGGCTCTCTCTCAGTTTTTGGCACACCTTGCATGATAGCTTTAATGGAGGCTTCAGCATGCGAGTGCATTAATGCTTATTTAGAAGAAAATCAAAGTAGTGTTGGCACTATGATTAATGCAACACATGTTTCAGCAACTCCCATAGGTTTAGAAGTTTATGCTGAGAGCGAACTTGTCGAAATTGACGGCAAGCGCCTTGTTTTTAATATATCAGCATTTGATACAAAAGGTCTTATTGGAAAAGCAGTGCATGAAAGATTTATCATAAACTGCGATAAATTTTTAGAAAGAACAAATAGCAAATTAAATACTTAAAAGCCTAAAACTAAATTTTTCAAGATCTAAATTGCCACAAAGCACTATTTTTTCACCGCTTATTACATCGGTAAACTCACCGTTTAATGCGTCATGATAAATACTGCTTTGGGCATTTTCAATATTTATCGCCAAAAATACAGTTTCACCATCACTTGCCCGTTTGATGAGCAGTTGTTTATTATTTATAAATACATTTTCAAAACTTCCAAAATTTAAAGCCTTAGATGTTTTTTTAAAATTTGCAAGTTTTGAAATTAGTTTTGTTAGCTCATTTTCATAGACTTCGGTGATCTTTGGCCGAAGTTCCCAGTCGCCGTCGCTTTTACTTCCTTCTTGCGCCCATTCGCTAGAGTAATAAATGCAAGGGATTCCTGGCATGGTAAAAAGTAGGGCGTAGGCGACACTAATTTTTTCCTTATCGTTTAAAATGCTATAAATCCGTGATACATCATGATTATCTAAAAAGCACATTAAATGTTTATCTTTATATATGCACCACTGCTCTTTTCCAAATTGCCTATTTAAAGAGTGAGCGATTTCAAATAAATTATTATCATTTAATGAAGAGAATAGACCCTTGTAGCACTCGTAATTTGTGCAGCTGTGAAGCATTTCGTCATTTACAATTAAATTGTAATCGCCAAATAACACTTCGCCTATAAGCGCAAAGTCAGGCTTTATTTTGAGGCAGGTTTTGCGAAGTTTTTTCATAAATTCACGGTCTAAAGAGTATGCAACATCAAGTCTTAAACCATCAATGTCAAATTCATTAATCCAAAACTTTGTACAGTCTAATAAATAGTTTACTACTTCCTCATTTTGCAAATTTAATTTTACAAGTTCAAAATGCCCTTCCCAACCCTCATACCAAAAGCCGTCATTGTATGAGCTATTGCCATCAAAGTTTATTTTAAACCAATTTGCATATCTTGAGTTTTGCCTATGTTCCTTTACGTCATTAAATGCCCAAAATCCACGGCCTACGTGATTATAAACGGCATCAAGTACTATTTTGATGTCGTTTTCTTTAAATGTTTTACATACATTTTTAAAATCATCATTAGTTCCGAGTCGCCTGTCGACTTTCATAAAATCTCTTGTGTCATAGCCATGAGAATCTGATTCAAACAAAGGGTTTAACAAGATGCAGTTAATGCCAAGTTTTTTATAATGGTCTAAAAAACTTATCAGGCTTAGAATGTGATTACTAACATATCCCTCGTTTTGTCGGTCTGCACCACAGAAACCTATGGGATAAATTTGATAAAATACGCTTTCATATAGCCACATAATTTATCACCTCCACATATATTTTATCACACACACCTTAGATATTATACTTGTAAAGTAGCTGAAAATTTTTCAAGGACTTATCAAAATTGTCATTTAAAATAATTGTATGGACAAATCAAAATAAAAAAAGGAACTCCACCGAAATGAAGTTCCAATAGTATCGATAAAATAATTATCTTTTTGAGAATTGTAGAGTGGTTAAGAAAATATGCCAGTGGCATATTTTTACACTCGCTTATAATAAGCTATGCTTATTATAAATCACCTCAATCAAAATAAAAAAAGGAACTCCACCGAAATGAAGTTCCAATAGTATCGATAAAATAATTATCTTTTTGAGAATTGTAGAGTGGTTAAGAAAATATGCCAGTGGCATATTTTTACACTCGCTTATAATAAGCTATGCTTATTATAAATCACCTCAATCAAAATAAAAAAAGGAACTCCACCGAAATGAAGTTCCAATAGTATCGATAAA
>CAYJJB010000137.1:0-2802 GCA_964370405.1 uncultured Eubacteriales bacterium
TTAGCGAGTGAACTGAACAGTTGCGGGTATTACCCCAAAGGGTTTTACCTGAGGAAAGTCCGAGCTCCACAGGGCAAGAATAACGGCTAACGGCCGCCGGGGGCGACCCTAGGGAAAGTGCAACAGAGATATACCGCCGACTTTGTCGGTAAGGGTGGAAAGGCGAGGTAAGAGCTCACCCCTCAAAAGGAGACTTCTTGAGGATGTAAACCCTATTCGGAGCAACACCGTGGCGAAACATTTTGTGCCTGCCCGGCACGTTTCATGGAGGTGGCATGATTTATGTGGCAACACATAAACAAGATAGATGACTGTTTTCAACAGAACTCGGCTTATAGGTTCAGTCGCATAAAAAGCGGACAGATTTTTAATCTGTCCGCTTTTTTTAGTTGAGAGTTGATAATGGATAGTTGAGATTGAAAGAGGGTGATAGTATGACGGATTTTGAAATTTTTTCATTATTTATTATGATACTTGGTTTAAATACTACACTCATAATTGCATACATAAAAAAGAAATAGCCACCCTTCATCCAAAAGCTGCGGCTAGTCTTTTTTAGCTAAATCTCTTGGGCAACCGTCTATCGGTAGGTTTATGTTATATGATATATGTGCCGATTTGTCAATTATGATTTAAGTAAAATCACTTCTTACTTATAAATTATAAGAGGGTTGATATTTTTCAACTCTTTAATAAAGGCATCATTATCTTTAAGTGAAATCATTATTTCACTATTTACACTCACATCGCTGCAATAAACAATTTTAAGCCTATCGAGTGAAGTTGCAAAACTTTGCTTAGGGTCATTTGTTTTTTCAATAGTTTCAATACTTTGAATTTCTATTACTTTTTTATTTATACCCACTCTTATAGTTATCTCTTTTTCATTTAAAGTAACAATACTGGGAAATGCCCACAGCACTTGAAATATGATACCAAGTGAAGATAAAGCTATAGTGGGTAAACTATTTAAATAATATCCATATGCCAAAAATAGTAGAAGAAATATAATTACAAACGGCACCCAAACACCTGTTTTTCCTTTAAAGGTCATATAAACACACGCTCCTTAAACACCCTCAAATTTGCATTAAACCAAGCGGACAGGCGTGAAAGCCTGTCCCTACGATTTGAATTTCTGGTTTGTCGATATACAATCGAAAAATCCGCAGGATTTTCACCACAACTCTTCACTTTTCACTTTTCGCTCTTCACTTGAACGCACCCAGTGCGTTCACTACACTGTCAACTACAAAAGCCTATTCTTCTTCTCCTGTGCTATTTTGAAAAGTAACACCAAATAGTTTTTTTCAATGCTATGTATAAAAGCTTTCCCTATGTCTGAAATAAATATCAAATTAATATTTTTGCCCTCACTCTTTTTATCAAGCGCTGTGGCGTCTATTATTTCATCATTGGTAAAATTCAAATCTTCTGTCGGAAGTTCTAATTTCTCGAGTAAAGCTTTAAGCCTGCCTGTAGTACCCGGCTTTGTTTTTTGCATACTTTCACCTAAAGAAGATATCATAACCATGCCAATTGCCACCGCTCTGCCGTGTGAAAGCTCTGAAAAGCCGTGAAGTTTTTCAAGTGCATGACCAAATGTATGGCCAAAATTTAATATCATACGTCTGCCTTTATCATTTGTGTCTTCTTCCACAAATGATTTTTTTGATAGTATGCATTTTGTAATGGTTTTTTCCATATCTAAAATTGCTTTTCCACTTTCTAAATCACAAAAAAGCTCAGGGTCGTCTATACAGCCGTACTTTACAACCTCGCCCATGCCGTCTATAAAGAAGCTTTTCGGCAAAGTTTTAAGCACATCTGGGTCTGTTATTACCACTTTTGGTTGATGAAATGCACCTACCAAGTTTTTTCCAAACGGTAAGTCTATTCCTGTTTTTCCGCCTACACTTGAGTCAACCTGCGCCAAAAGAGAAGTTGGAATTTGCACATAGTCCATTCCCCTTAAAAATGTAGCGGCCGCATATCCGCCCATGTCACCCACTACTCCGCCACCTAAATTTACAATTATATCTGTCCTTGTAAAGGTGTTTTCTGCAAGTGCTTTATATATTTCAGATAAAGTTTCTGGTGTTTTAGACTGCTCTCCAGATTCAAACGCAAAGTGAAAGACGTTAAACCCTGATTTCTCTAAATTATCGGCAAGTGCCTCTCCGTATATTGGAAAAACGTGGTCATCACTCACTATCATGATTTTTGTGCCAGCTTTATACATCTTACTTAAAATTTCGCCCGCTTTATTAATTATGCCTTTTTCCACATGCACATTATATGGTATATTTGTATTTATATTAATTATCATACTAACTCCAATCCCTTTAATTAAATTTGTCATATTTAATAAATAATACCACTTATTAAATATCTTGTAAAGAAAAATTGCACTTTACAAAAGCAAAATTTAATTTTATAATAAACAAAAATAATTTAGAGGTAGTTATGAGTGATTTATATAAAGAAATTTATGAAATAGTTAAAAAAATACCCCTTGGAAAAGTGTCAAGTTACGGACAAATTGCAGCAATAAGTGGAAATTTTAGAAGAAGCCGTGTAGTAGGCTATGCTATGTCCGCATGCAAAGACCCCTCTGTCCCTTGCCATAGAGTAATATATTCAAACGGTAGCCTGTCAAACTCTTTTGGCCTTATGGGCACTGTCGAGCAAAAAGAACGGCTTATATCAGAGGGTGTTAAAGTGATTGATGGCAAAGTTGACATGAACACATATTTATGGCAAGTTTAATTTTTTAAACAACTGCATAAGCTTGCAGTTGTT
>CAYJJB010000138.1:0-2661 GCA_964370405.1 uncultured Eubacteriales bacterium
TCCATAAAACAGGGTTGAAATTATCGCCTGTTTCAGGAGTTACGCTAGGTGGTGCAAGTGGTGTGATGCTTGCCGTTGTGGGGAAGGAAAACTCGGCGCTAGCAAAGATGTAGTTGCTTGCAAGAGTTGTAGTTGTGAGCTGTACCACGCCCCCCACAGTGAGGTTATCGCCCACATTTGGGCTTGGAAAATTGGCACTTACGGTGTAGTCTATATCTTTTACAAGAGTTTCGCCGTTTGCAAGTCCGCCAAAACTCACGTCTGCCGTGGCATCGGTAATGCCGTCATATACCTTGCTTTGCGCCGTAGCGCCCGTAAAGGTCAGGGTAGCTCTTTCAATGGTGTAGTTTACGGTATGCGTGCCACCGTTACCGATGTAATTTACACCTGCCGTCGGGTCGTACCCACCGTTTACGCCCAACGCAATGTTTGCTGTGAGAGTATAATCGCCTGCATTTTTTGCGGTGTTACCGCTTAGTGTATAGTGAGTGTTTTCTGTAAGGCTTACACCGCCAAGCTTCACTGCCACATTTTGTGTTTGCTGTGTGCCGTTATATGTTAAATCAGAGCTTTTCGTTATGTTAATTTGGGGAGTTGCCGGGCTCATTGCAATTTTAGCGTAGCTTAAGCCTGTGAGATAATCTTCACTGATTGCTCTTTGTGTTGCACTGCTCTGGGTTGCGCCTGCCACAACAGCGACGCTGTAAAGTTGACCGTCCGAACTGGTGGGCAGTGTATAGCTATGATTTGTCGTAAACGCCTGTGCGCCACTTCCGCCCGTAGCCGTTACCGTGCCACCCGAAATTTCGAGTGTGCCGCCCGTTACATTACCTTGTCCGTCGCCTATACCCATACCACCGAAAGTACCGCTATTCGTCACTTCTCCGCCTGTAGCCGTTACCGTGCCACCAGCAATTTTAATCGTACCGCCTGCGCTGCCAGAATTACTGCCGATACCTGCATCGCCGCTGCCACCCTTGGCATAGAGAGAGCCGCTTGAAGCACTTGTAATGTTCAGTGTGGCAGAGACTTCTACCAGCAAACCAGCTTCCGTGGAGCTTATCAGCGTGTTTGTGCCCTCTAAGGTGATGTTTGCTACGGCACTGTTTTGGATACTGATGGGAGAAATGCCACCTACATCACTTGCGTCTATTTTTAAGTCGTTTAAAATGATATCATGCTCGCCGTTTTGCACTTGAATCAAGTTTTCCTTCGCGCTGCCCGTAAGAATTACCGTGCCAGTATAGTTTTGCCAAGTACTATTGTCATAAGAAATTTGTTTATCACCGCTTGCATTCACCTGCAAATATACAGAAGTACCGCTGAGGTGTAGAATCGGGTTTTCATTGCCGATTTGTGGGTGGATGGCGCCATTGCCGCTTATATTCCCTATAGTGCTAATTGTGCCATAGTTGTATATGGTACCATTGTTTACCACGCCACCACTTTCTGCAATGCTTAGGGTAGCACCGCTTGGCAAAAAAAGAGTTTTGCCGCTTGGCACGGTGATGCTTGTGTTATTTGGCACATTGAGGATTCGGTCTTCTGGGATGATACTGTCTGCACCTAATGTAGGACTTGCATATACCTGACCGTCAGTGCTATCGTTCTCGAAAATAATGCCGCTCCAACGACCGCTCACCTTTTCGGACGTATCCGAAATAGATGAGGCGATGATAAATGCATTGCCTAAAGTGGCAGAACCGTCAGCTTGGGTTTTAAAAGTACCACCTACACCACCTGCTCCAGCACCAATGCCTGCACCATGCATAATACCCTCAGCCGTCACACTGCCGCCCGAGATGGTAATGTTACCGCCTGCGCTATCTCGTCCGCCACCGATACCTGCAGCGCCGCTGCTACCATAAGCCGTCACACTGCCGCCCGAAATGGTAATGTTACCGCCTGCGCTACCTTCTCCGCCACCGATGCCTGCACTATTTGAGCCGCCTCTAGCATTCAAGCTGCCTGTGGAAGCCGCCAAAATGTGCAGAGTAGCAGTTTCTCCTACTTGCAAGCCAGCCTTGTTTCCACCGCTGTACAGTTGGTTTTCACCATGTATAGTGATGTTCGCCGTCGCAGAGCCTGCTATTTCAAAAGCACATGGCCTACTCGTGGTGTCCGGATATATTTGCACGCCATTGAGTATGATATTGGCAGTTACACCATCTTGCACCACAATGGTGTCTGTGTAGCTGGTTAAACCAGTGGAAACCATAGATATTTCTAGCGGAGCACTGCCCGTGATGGTGAGCACTTTGTTTGTGTCGTCCCAGCTATAACTGCCAGCATCGCCTGTCACGACTAAGTCGCCTGTGCCTGTACTTGTAAGCTGTGGCGTATGCTCGGGTTCACCCTCCTGCACGTTTTGGTTTTGCAAAACAGTCGTGTCTGCAAGGTTGTGGCTTTGGGCAAAAGCGGTAAGCGGAACCATTCCTACCACCATGCAAAATGCTAAAACACCTAATAAAATTCTGTTTTTCATAAAACTCTCCAACTCTCATTTTATTCATAAACTAAATTTTATCATGTAGCAGCACGAGATGTCAATATCAACTGCCTTATATGAAACAGAATTTTTTGTTTTTGAAAAGCAAAATCCCATCAAGAACAGCTACTTCGCACCAATTGACTAAAAAAACACCACCTGTTGGTGATGCT
>CAYJJB010000139.1:0-2642 GCA_964370405.1 uncultured Eubacteriales bacterium
AAATACAATCGAAAAAATCCAAAGGATTTTTCACTATCACTCTTCACTTTTCACTCTTCACTCTTCACTAAAAAAGGGACGGATAACCCGTCCCTTTTTTCTTAACTCTTAACTTTCCATTTAATTCCTTGCGCAGTGTCCTCAACTAAAATATTCATTGCATTAAGTTCATCACGAATTTTGTCAGCACTTGCCCAGTCTTTGTTTTTTCTTGCTTCTACTCTTTTTTCAATTAGTTCTTCAACTTTTTTAGAAAGTTCATCGTCCACTTGTGTTTCTTCGTTTAATTTGCTTGCATTTTCTATAAGGGAAAGAGCAAGCACTTTATCAAAGTCATCAATTACATATAATTTTGTTGCATCACTCAAATCACTTTTTAGCACGTCGTAAATCAAAGTTAAACCTAAAGATGTGCTTAAGTCGCTTCCCACAGCTTCAATAAATTTTTGCTTAAATTCTTTTGCGCTGTCAAAATCAATTTCGCCCTCGTTTTTAAGCGACGCAATTCTTGAAAGTAGTTTTTCATATGCTACTTTTGCATTATCTAGGCTGTCAAATGAGAATGCAAGTGGTCGTCTGTAATGAGATTGCAGACAGAAAAATCTGTAAGCCATAGGGTCATAACCCTTATCTACTAGCAGAGAAACGGTTAAAAATTCGCCCTTTGATTTACTCATTTTTCCCGAATTATCATTTAAATGCAGCACATGGAACCAGTGCCCACACCATTTATGTCCTGTATATGCTTCGCTTTGTGCAATTTCATTTGTGTGATGAGGGAATGCATTGTCCACCCCACCACAGTGAATGTCTAAATATTCACCTAAATATTTCATTGAAATTGCAGAGCACTCAATGTGCCAGCCAGGGTAACCATTGCCCCATGGGCTATCCCATTTAAGCTCTTGATCTTCAAATTTTGACTTTGTAAACCATAAAACAAAGTCACTTTTATTTCTTTTGTTTTCGTCTTGCTCTACTGTGTCCCTCACACCAATTTCAAGATCTTCCTCTTCAAAATTTCCAAAAACATAGTACTTTTCAAGTTTAGATGTGTCAAAATACACGTTTCCGCCTGCAAAATAAGCATAATCTTTTTTTATAAGCGTTTCTATAATCTCTATGTATTCTGCTATATAAGAGCTTGCAGGCGCTATAATTTCAGGTTTTTTAATATTTAATCTATCACAATCGGCAAAAAATGCATCAGTATAAAATTTTGCTATGTCCAAAACGCTTTTATTTTCTCTTTTAGCGCCTTTTAGCATTTTGTCTTCACCTGTGTCGGCATCGCTTGCAAGGTGACCTACGTCTGTTATATTCATAACTCTTTTAACAGCATATCCCTCATATGACAAAAAACGCTCCAGCGCATCTTCCATAATGTAAGAACGCAAATTGCCTATATGTGCAAAGTGATAAACCGTAGGGCCGCAGGTGTACATTGACACCTTGCCCTCTTCTCTTGGTATAAAATCTTCTCTTTTTTGTGTAAGTGAATTATAAAGTTTCATTTTTTTAAGCCTTCCTTTTCAAAATATCTATTTCTTTTTCAAGTTCATTTATTTTTTGTTCCATCCTAGAAAATTCTTGTTTTAATGGGTCTGTAATTCCAATTTGGTCTAAAAACTCTGTTTGTTTTTGACCGTTAATTTTAACAATTCTTGCTGGAACTCCCACAGCAGTCGCATTTTCTGGCACTTCACTCAAAACCACAGCACCTGCGGCAATTCGAGAGTTATCTCCCACCTTAAAAGGTCCTAAAACCTTTGCACCTGCTCCTACTAAAACATTGTTGCCAAGGGTTGGATGGCGCTTGCCATGCTCTTTTCCTGTGCCCCCTAGCGTTACATTTTGGTATATTATACAGTTGTCGCCAATTTCGGTGGTTTCTCCAATAACCACGCCCATTCCGTGGTCAATAAATAAATTTTTTCCTATTGTAGCACCGGGATGTATTTCAATTCCGGTCTTTTTTCTTGACCTTTGAGAAATAAATCTTGCGATAAATTTCATGTTGTGGCGGAAAAACCAGTTGGCTTTTCTGTAAGATCGCACCGCCTTAAAGCCTGAATATAAAAGATATATTTCAAGCTTAGTTCTTGCGGCAGGGTCACGCTGCAAGACCAAATTTAGATCGTTTTTTAGCTTTTCAAACATATAATTTCTCCAATATAAATATAAAAAAATCGCACAGGAAAATCCTGTACGAAGGCGATTCATTTCGCGGTTCCACTTCGCTTTATACTCTTTGGGCCGTAACGTGGCAATACGTTCGGCGATACTTATTTTTCACACCGACTGCTAACAGGCGCACTTTGCAAAAACTATTACAAGAAAGGCTTTCAGCCCATGACCTTTCATCTCTACTGCATTCATTTTTGCTACTCTTCCCTTTAAACGCATTTTCATGTATATTATAATTTATTTTCTGCTAAATGTAAAGTCTAATTTATTATATTCATTTACGACAATTAAGTTGACAAATCCTTAGTTATTTAGTCAGTTTATTATTTTAAATTAGTATGATATTATTTCATTAATTAATTATTATGAAAGAGGCGAAATTATGGCAGATAAAAAAATGCAGTTTAATCACTTTATCCATGGTGCAGACTATAACCCTGAGCAGTGGCTGAGGT
>CAYJJB010000140.1:0-2572 GCA_964370405.1 uncultured Eubacteriales bacterium
CAAAAGAACCCTTTCGGGTTCGATTGTGAGTAAAGATGGTGGAGGCGAGGGGAATCGAACCCCTGTCCGAAAATCGCTTACAATGGCTTTCTACGAGTGTAGCTTATGTTTTGCATTCCCTTAGCAAAGCGCCCATAGGCAGGCTCTTTGCCTTAGTAGCCTTTAAGTCATGACAGATGTAAAGGCGTTCACCTGTTCACGTGCACCACTAATCGACGCTTCTATCCCAGCCGTGGTACTCTAGGTAGAAACGAGCTGCATTAAGCAGCTATAGCAACTTTATTGTTGTTATTTAATTTATAATTTACGGATTTTATAGTGGTCCCGCCCCACTACTCGCTTACCAGGGCTTACAATCCCCGTCGAAACCTTTACGCCCCCATATATAGCCCCAAAAGGGGCATGATGGTAATATTTTTAGCCGCCTACAAGAAAGTCTAAAACATTTGATCCTTTGCTTGTAGTTGCTTTGTAAAGTTCTGTATATCCACAATTTGTGCAGCTTACAGTGATAAATTTTTTGTTTTGAACATCAAAAAGTTTTGCAAAATTGCCACCGGTAGCTTGAAATTGATCATTTTCAAAACTTGTGTTTCCACATTTTACACATTGATATTGCATGATAACTCTCCTTTCAAAAAGAGATATGATTATAGGTTTTTAATGAAAGTACTTGCCAAATCTATCCAGTTTGCACAGTCTAGTTGTATGTTTCCACCATTTCTGTCATGTGTTTCCTGTGTTGCAAGTCCCAGGCCATGTGGGCCTTGTGGGTATATGTGCATCTCAAATGGGACACCTTGTTTTTGCATTCTGTCTGCAAAGACCATGGAGTTTTGTACTGGCACTACCGTGTCATCAAACGTATGCCATAAAAATGTTTTTGGTGTGTTTTTTGATATATGATTTGGTATATTTACTAAATCTATGTTTCTTTTTGGGTCGTCGCCTAAAAGGTGTTTGAAGGACTGAGTGTGTGCGGCTTCTACCGCCGAGATTACGGCATAAGACAGTATCAAGGCGTTTGGCTTTACAGCCTCTGCCGATAGATTTAATGCCTTGTAGACAAATTCTTTATCCCAATGAACACCAAGGCTTGCCGCCAAGTGTCCGCCTGCTGAAAATCCCATTACCACAATTTTTTCGGGGTCTACATGCCATTTTTCTGCGTTTTCTCTCACCATTGCGACGGTTGTCGCAAGCTCTAAAAGCTGGGTGGGAAATGGGGCAGGGGAGCATGAATATCTTAGCACCACCGCATTGTAACCAAAAGAATTTAGCTTTATTGCAATTGCCTCTGCCTCTCTGTCTGAGGTGAACATATATCCACCGCCTGGGCAAATTACAACCGTGGGCCTTGTGCGGTTAGGGTCAATTTCAGGGCTGTTGTCTAAAATATATGTGTATACTTTGGGTTGATAATCTGTTTCAGGAAGATTTAAAGCATTAAAATCAAGCTTTAAATCAATAATTTCATGTATCATATTTTATCCTCATTAACATTTCTATAATTATAACACACCGTAGGTGTGTACCGCAACTTTTCGCTCTTCACTCCATGTGCAGTGCACATGTGCTACTCCTGTTGTCGCTGTTTTAAGTTTCTTGCAATTTCTCTTTTTGCGTCTTTTGAGGCTATGTCGGCACGCTTATCATAGTTTTTCTTACCCTTGCAAAGGCCTACTTGTACTTTTACTTTTGAACCTTTAAAGTAAAGAGAAATGGGAATAAGCGAAAAGCCGTCTTGCTTTACAGTGCCGTAGAGTTTCATTATCTCTTTCTTGTGCATCAAGAGTTTTCTAACCCTTACTGGGTCTTTATTAAATATATTGCCCTGCTCATACGGGCTTATGTGGCAGCCGTTTATATAAATTTCGCCATTAATTATAGAGCACCAAGAATCTTTTAAGTTAACCCTGCCTTGTCTTAAAGATTTAACTTCGGTACCGGCAAGCTCAATGCCTGCCTCGTAGCTTTCCTCAACAAAATAGTCGTGGTAGGCCTTTTTATTGCTCGCTATGGTTTTTGTATTTTCCTTAGGCATAAGCCTACCTCCTTTTTTGAGTGATATTTAAAGGTGAATTGCTTTACTTTGGGTTGTGATCATAATAAAAGTTATGTATCTATTCTTTTTAAATCAGAAATTGCTTTATTGCGGTAAACTAAATCTGTTCTACTGTCAAAACCTTGCTTTTCCCAAAAAGCGTTACCTTTTTCATTTTTTTCGAAAACCACAAGAAATACTTTGCTAATTCCTTCATCTTTTAGCGAGTTCATTGCTGCATCGATTAATTTTTCTCCAACACCTTTTCTCTGTTCTTCTTGAACTACAGCTGTATGATAAATTACACCTCTTCGTCCATCGTGACCTGCTATAATTACACCGATTATGCAATTTCCATTTTCTGCAACGAAACATGTATTAGGGTTTCTTAGTAAGTATTTGTTTATACCATCTTTCGAATCATCAATATCATTCAGTCCCATTCCAGGTGTGCTTATCCATAATTCATAGACGCTGTCATAATCATTAATCGTCATTTTTCTTATCTGCATAAGTACCTCCTGTTAT
>CAYJJB010000141.1:0-2524 GCA_964370405.1 uncultured Eubacteriales bacterium
AATCAATATCATCCTGGGCAATCATCTGGCCGGGGCCTGCGGCGTTGTATAGGCCTACTACAAATGAATTAAACTCATGCCCACCTGGCACTCCGTGAAAAGACACGCCCATATATTTTTCATTATCTGAGAAAATTGAAATGCTCGGCAATGCTTTGCTTGTCAAATTATCGTCTTTTTGGCAAGTAATATTTTTGCTTAAATTTGAAAATTCAGACATGAAGCCGCGGACTTCGTCGGAGATTTCTCTTTCGTCTAGCCTGTATTTTAGTTTTATATTCGACTCAAACTTAGAGAAAACAGGGGCTAATTGCTCTTTGATTTCGGCAGAAATAAATGCTCCGTCGTCTTGCTTTGCCGTGCTAGCCACTTTTTCTTCTTTTTTTGTGAAGTGATACTCTCTTTTAGGGATAGAAAGTTGCTCATACTTTGCTGCAACATATTTTTCAAGAGAAGTGGCGGCTTTGGTAGATATGATAATCAAAACATTGAAGCCTATATAACAGACTTGAAACTTCTTTTGCAGCATTTTAAAATGTATAATTTCGATTTATCAGGCGAGGTATGCGACAAAAAGATATATGAAAACTGCGCATATTTAAGCTCAACAAAAACAGGTTTATGGTATCCACAGGTGAAGTCCGGAGACAGTGTGGAAAAAGGCGATTTACTAGGATATATAACGGATTTTTTTGGAAACGAGCTCGATAAATTTTATGCTGTGCAAGACGGCGACGTTTTTTATTACACCTTAGATTTAGCGATAAGCGAAGGATATCCGCTTTATGCATATGGAAATTAATAGTAGTAAATTTAAATTAAAAAGCGTTTAAATTTTTAAGTAAGTTTAAGGTTAGCCTAATATAGTAAGTCATGAAGGAGAGATTTTATGAAAAAAATTATTTTTATAGCACTATCGATTACTATGCTTGCTTTAAGCGGCTGTGAGGCTAGTGAAAACGGCGGAGAAAATTTAGATGAAGCAGTATCCGGGGCGGCCGAAGCTGTGGTCGAGAACGTTACCATTCCCAGTGATGACTTTATGAGTGACTTAGGAGAAGGGATAACTTTTGCAGACAGCGACGAAATTCTTATTACCCAAAGTGGAACTTACGGGTTTGAGGGCGATTACCTTAGCAGTACTATCACTGTAAATGTAGATAAAGATACCGACGAGGGCGTTGTGTACCTTGTCTTAAATAATGCTAACATCGAAAGTGAAACGGGCACACCGATAAATATTCTTGAAGCAAAAAATGTAGTTATCGTGCTTGAGGGCGAAAATACTGTGACTCAGGGCGAAATTGTAACTAGCGACGAAGAATTTCCGTCGGGCGCTGTCCACTCTAAGGCGGATACACTTATCACCGGTGGAGGAAGCTTAACCGTAAACACACTTTACATGGATGGAATTAACAGCCGTGACGACCTAATAATAGAAAACGTAAGCATAACTGTAAACGCAGTAGAGCACGGGATAGACGGCAAGGATTTTCTTGCAATAGACAATGCAAATATAAGCGTTACCTCGCTTAGAGATGGAATTAGAACATCTAATGATGAGGACTCAGAAAAGGGCGACCTTATAATCACAAGCGGCAATTTTGAAATTAATGCACTGCACGATGGAATAGCGGCGGAGCAGACCTTGCAAATCGACGGAGGCAGTTTTAATATCACTACAGGTGGTGGGTTTGTAGAGGTGTTAAATGAGATTACAAGGGGTGAAGGCTCGGGAAATACTGTTTCGGCAACGGATTTGCTTGAAGAGAGTATGCGCTCTTTAAAAGCTACAAATATCACGATAAACGGCGGTGAGTTCGTTTTAAATTCCTATGAAGACACAGTGCATGCTAACGGGGTTTTAACGATAAACGGCGGTGATTTTGACATCATTTCAGGAGACGATGCGCTTCATGCCGACACAGATTTGGTAATAAATGATGGCGAGATTTTAGTGCAAAACGGATATGAGGGCATTGAGGGCGATACGGTTACAATTAATGGTGGAAACATAAATGTCACGGTGCTCGACGATGCGGTAAATGCAAGCAGTGACGATGGCTTTGCTAAGATTACAGGCGGCACTATTTTTCTAAAATGCCAAGGTGATGGCATCGACTCTAACGGAGATTTAATTATCGAGGGAGGAGAAATTGTCATTGATGTAGATGCAATTTATTCCGGAGGGGATAGCGAATTGGATGTGAGTGGAGCGTATACCATATCCGGCGGAAGTGTGACCGATGAAAACGGAAATGAAATATCATTTAACGAAAACCAACAGGGTGGAGGCATTCCGTTTCCAAATAATAGACCCGGAAGGTGATTAAATAATAAGGCATCTTCCAAATTGTGATGTCCCTAGTTTTTGCACAAAGGGCTTTAAGCGCTTTTTTAATCAAATTTTAATAAATCTATGATATAATATAAATAAAAAGCAAACTAGGAAGGTTATTTATGAGAATTTTACTTGCAGAAGACGAGCGAGACATGAATAAGATTATCACAAAAAAATTAGTGT
>CAYJJB010000142.1:0-2500 GCA_964370405.1 uncultured Eubacteriales bacterium
GTTTCAAGACAAAAACTCTGCCCCTGCTCAACTAACTTGTCAATCTGCCTAAGCATGAGCTTACCCGCTTGCACAGATTCTTTCTCTGGTGCAAAAGGTGAAAGCCCAGCGGCAATGAGGTCAGCATTTACAAAGTCATGCAACTGCAAAACGTCAGGCAAAAGTACCTTTGCAAAGGTGGTTTTGCCTGCACCATTAGGCCCTGCAAGTATGTAGATGTTTTTGGGCATAATCATATTAAAACTATAGCTACTTGTACTTATTAAAAACTAGCTGTTTTTTGTAAGTATACTTAAAAAGGTCTTATTTCTTGCCCTAGCATCTGCTTCGATTGTTTTTAAAGACAATAGATAAACATGAGTATCTATAGGGTTTCCTTCAATATCTTTGATGTTTGCATTATGCTGATAGAAACAAGGTTCACCATTTTTTGTAAATAATGGCAACATATTGCCTTGCATAGTCAGGTCATTTGCCGTGTTTTCATCAATATGCATAACTACATATCCGTACACTCGTCTTATGTCGTTATAATTTTTTACAATATTTCCAATATTTCGATTTAACTCGGGAACCGCATTCAATTTATTAATAGCTTTTTCGCCAGCCCTTTTTATTTCAATTACAATCAAATCTAGCTTTCCTGAATAGTCTGTATAAAAAACAGCTACATCAGGCTCATAATTACTTCCAAGTTCTGAGTATTTGTCTATCAATTCTTTATTTATCATACTTATTTTTTTATCTGAAAATGCACGCTTAAACCCCATGAATTTATCATCTAAAATCCATAAATTTGAATCATATTCAGAACTTTCTTCAGTTAAAGTAGTTCCCATAGGAATAAGTAAATTGTGCAAAAATTTTTCTGGATATTCGCTATCATCTTTGCTTGCATCATATGTTTTACTTATAGCATCAAGAATTTGCTCCCTATAAAAAATATACTCTGCTAACTCAATGCTTGCAATAGAACTTATTTTTTGTGCTTGTTCATTAAATGCCTTTTCGTCAATTTTTTTACTTTTAAGTAGTTTATAAAAATTTTTTCTTATATTTTCTTTATCATTATCAAATTGAAGTTTAGCATTTTTTATTAAAGCTTTTTCACTTAAAAGCTGGTTCGTTGAACTATTAAAATACTGTATTAGATGAGGATATTCTTTTGAGCATCTTTCAATTATATCTTGATTTTCTTTCTTTATTTCTGGAAACTCTGATACAACAATTTTATAGCAAACAGTTTTTAATACTTCTAGTATCTCTTCTAGCTTTACTGGAGAAGTCATACTTTCTCTTGAATTAGTGAAGTCAGGATAAAATTCTGTTCGTTCTTGCTGCACTTGCTTGTCAATATAGTCAGAACAAAGTAAAAAATAAGATGATTTAGATTCTGGAAATTTATGTGGTATAATATCCTCAGAAATAGATTTAACTTTTCTTTCATCAGCGCAAACATAATGCTCATGTACTACTGGATTATTATTTAAAAAATCATAGAATAATGTAAAATTATACTCGATTGAATTGTTTCCGACAATAGAAAAAGTTTCTTCTCTCAAGTTCGGCAAACTTTCCTTTTTTATATGTATTTCATCTTTATCATATTTAATTTTTATTATAACCTCTTTTCCAGCTCTGTAGAGGAGATATAACTTTACAGTAAGTTCTCTTAAAATTATGCCTTTTATGTCATCAAGAGTTGTAAAGATACTTTTTTTTATATAATTATCTTGAGGCAATGAGAACTTTATAGTTGTATATTTTTCTTTAGTTGAATGTTCCTTTTGTATCGTACTGACGTCATTAAAGTTAAAATTAAAATCGAAAAAAACATTATTTGTACCAGTATAGCTATTTATATTGATTAAGTTAAAAACTTTTAGCCATGAGAGTCTTCCTATTCCTTTACAACCTAATTTTTTTTTCATTTCGCTATAAAATGTAGAAAATGAAGAAATATTATCGTCAGTAAAACCATCACCATTATCTAAAATGGAAAACCCATTTATTTTTCGTTCAAAACTACCATCTAGCAGTTTTTGTTCATTTATATCCAAAGAAATTTCAATAAGAGATGCGTTAGCTTCTATGGCATTGACTATGGTTTCAAAAAGGGGCTGATAAAATGAGACCTCTTGGAATTCGTTTACAGCTCGTTTTAAATTGATTTTCATAAAATATTTCCTTGATTGAGCCAAGTATATTATTTTACATTTTTACTGTAAAAATTTTTACTTGTCCATCCATGAGCATGGGCGGAACCCAGCCACGGAGCTTTGCCATCTGCTAGTTTTCTATTCTTGTTACGTATTACACATACACAATTTTAGTTTTAATCATCGTCATCACTACTCAAATCTTCATAATCGTCAGTGTAAACAGTAGCGCTAGACAACGATTGTCTAAATTCTTCGGCTAGCATTGTTTTATTAAATTCTGCTGTCGGCTGTAGTTCCATTACTATTTTTTCAAGTTCGCCTATGGATACCTCAAAAAA